>DASZWD010000004.1 GCA_035546775.1 Acidimicrobiales bacterium | reverse complement strand
GAGATTCGCCAAGGCACACGCGTGGCGAATCGTGTTCGCGGTTGTCTTCATCTCGGTACTTGCAGGCACGCCGGCGGTGCTACTGCATCGGTACCAGTACTGGTTCTTCTTCGGCCTCGCTCTCGGCGCCACCGCCGGCATGCTCGGGTACTGGGTCGTCGTCTACAGCGGCTCTGCGCACGCCGTCATGGGTGACATAGGAGAGCAGTGGACCCAACAGGCGTTGCATCCGCTGCGCAAACGAGGATGGAAGATCATCCACCGCGTGCTGCTGCGCAAAACCGAAGACATCGACAGCGTCGCCATCGGGCCAGCGGGGGTGGTGGTGGTCGAGACGAAGTGGTCGTCGGATTCCTGGGACTCACGGACGCGACGCCAGAGGCTCGACGAGGCCGCCGCCGCAGCCTCCGACAACGCCCGGAGGCTCTGGCTGGTGCTCCGCAGCTCACATCCCGAGGTTTCCGTGCGAGCCGTGGTGGCGCTGTGGCCGTCCGACGACGCGTTCAAGCCACGCCAGATCGCGGGCGTTGACGTCATGCCGGGCCTAACGCTCCGAGATTGGCTCCTCGAGCTGCCCGCCGGACAACTCTCACCCGAACGCGTCGACGCGGTGTGGAGCGACCTGTCAGCACACCTCGATGCGCGCGACAAAGCGGGCCTCGACGTCGACCGATCACCACCCAAGTCCGCCGAGGACCTCTTCGACGATGTCGTGCAACACGTGGGCGGTGCACTCACCGGGGCCCTTGTGGTCGCGTGGTTGACGTCGCGGATGTGGTTCCTCGGAATGCTTGCGGCTGTACCGCTTGCGGCAACGTGGGCGGCGGCACGCCAGGTGCGGCCGCTGCGCCGCGTCGCTACGGGAGCACTCTTGTCGACGGTGTTCGTCGGCTCACTCTTCGCAGCGCTTGTCGCAATCGCGTACCTGCACGCGTGGCTCTGGTAGACGACTGACCGGCGCGACGCGCAGTCCGGCTCCAGCGCGCAACACCCCTCGGGCATACTGAACCTCGCTTCGTCGGTTCGCTCCGGCCTCTCGTTCCTTGTCTTAGGAGCACGCGATGAAGCTGGAGTTTCCCGGCAACGACTCCCCCCTCGACGAGAGCTGGCTCGAGCCGCTGTACGAAGTCCGCGCCGTCGTCGAGTTCGACCCGGCGTACCAATTCTTCGACCCGTACGACTTCATGGTGATGGCCAAGGTTGTGCGCTCGGGTCGACCCAACATCACCCAGTTCAAGCACCGCTACACCCGGCGGTATTTGCATCTCGATCTGGTCGGGCGCGCCTACCGCTACATCCCGCCGCGCGACATCACTCGTGGCTCGGGTCGCTTCGTTTCCGCGCCGAGTCTCGAGTGGGCGCTGGAACGGTTGCAGTTGTGGGAGCTGCCGTGGTTCAAGGAGGAACTGCAGCAGTACCAGTTCGGCCTGCGGTTCGACGAAGCGTGGCGACTGTCACCGCAGTTCGATCCGCGCCGCTTCCTCGCCGACGACTACGGGCTGCGCGATGACGACGAGGACGACTGGCCATGCGACGGCGAAACGGTCGACCAAGGTGGGCCGGACAGGCGCCTGCGCCTCGTGCGCGGCGACACTTCGTAGGCGAGGCCATGCCGCGCATCTCGGAGTTCTACGGAATCGCGATCTACATGTATGTCGCCCGAGAACATCCGCCGCCGCATTTCCACGCGGTGTACGGCGAGTTCGAAGCGAGTGTCGGACTCGACGGGGTCATTGTCGCCGGCAAACTGCCTCGCCGCGCGGCCGCGCTCGTTGCGTCCTGGGCGCGTCTGCACGCCGACGAGCTCGCCGCCAACTGGGCTAAGGCGATGGCCCGTCAACCGCTCGATACCATTGATCCGCTGCCATGAAGTCACTCGTCCACGTCACCGCTGCCGAGGTTCTCGAGGGATATCGGCTTCGCCTCACGTTCGAGGACGGAACGACCGGTGTCATCGACTTTTCGGCCGAGCTTTGGGGCCCTGTGTTCGAGCCGTTGCGTGAACCTGCTCGCTTCGCCGAAGTGTCCGTCGACCCCGTCGCCGGCACGATCGTGTGGCCAAACGGGGCCGACTTCGCGCCGGAGTGGTTGTATGAGGCCGCGTCGTCGCAGTCGTCGGCGACTACCTGAACGGCTCCGCTACGAGCAGCCGCTCGTCGACCCGCACGACGAGCACACGTAGCAAGACCCCGCACGCTGCATCTCGTTGCCGCACGAGTAGCACAGCGGCGCGATGACCTCGTTCTTCTTCGGCGCCTCCATCTTCGGCGCCTGCGGAGCCGCAGCCGGCGCCACCGCGGACGGAGCGGCAGCCGGCGCATCCAGGTCCAGCGTCACCTGCGTACCCGACACGCCGTGGTCGACGGTGGCCGCCTCTTCGACGCCGGGCAGGGTCGGCTGGATGCGCTCCTGCTGGGTCATGATCCCGAGCTCTTCGCGCTCGGCGAGGGGCATGTAGTCCACGGCGATGCGACGGAAGATGTAGTCCATCAGCGACGTGGCGATGCGCAGTTCGGGATCGTCGGTCATGCCGCTCGGCTCGAAGCGCGAGTTGGAGTACTTCTTCACGTAGGTCGACAGCGGCACGCCGTGCTGCAGGCCCAAAGAAATCGACACGGCGAACGCGTCCATCAGACCGCTCAGCGTGCTCCCCTGCTTCGACACCGAGATGAACAGCTCGCCGGGACGGCCGTCGTCGTACTCACCGACGGTGAAGTAGCCCTCGCAGTCGGCGACGCGGAACTTGGTGGTCATCGAGCGGCGCTTCTGCGGCAGGCGCTCGCGCACCGGCTGCTTGGTGAACACGACGTGGCGCTCGATTTCCTTCTCGAGCTCGGCGATCTTGGCGGCGAGGGCAGCGTCGGTGGGATGGCCGTCGACCGACGACGTCGACGCCGACTCCTCCGAGTCCTTCTTCTGGGTGGCGAGCGGCTGGGCCACCTTGCAGTTGTCGCGGTAGATGGCAACGGCCTTGAGGCCGAGCTTCCAGGCCTCCATGTGCACGTTCGCGATGTCCTCGACCGTGACGTCTTCCGGACAATTGATCGTCTTCGAGATAGCCCCCGAGAGGAACGGCTGCGCGGCCGCCATCATCTTGATGTGGCCCATGTAGTGAATGGTGTTGTCGCCCATCGAGCAGGCGAACACGCTGTAGTGCGACGGCGACACGTGGGGCGCACCGAGGATCGACTTCTCGGTGTCGATGTACTCGAGCACCTCTGAAATCTGGGCCTCGGAGTAGCCGAGCTTGCGCAGGGCGCGGGGCACGGTCTGGTTGACGATCGACATCGTGCCGCCGCCCACCAGCTTCTTCATCTTGACCAGGCCGAGGTCGGGCTCGATGCCGGTGGTGTCGCAGTCCATCAGCAGGCCGATGGTGCCCGTGGGCGCCAAAACGCTGGCCTGCGAATTGCGCACGCCGTGGATCTCGCCGAGCGTGTTGGCCTCGTCCCACGCCTGACGCGCCGCGTCGAGGATCTCGACGGGCACGAGCTCTTCGTCGATCTGGTTGACGGCGTCGCGGTGCATCGACAGCACCTTGAGCATGTGCGAACGGTTCTCCTGGTAGCCGGCGAAGGGCCCCATGCGCGACGCCGTGCGCGCCGAGGTGGCATACGACTGACCGGTCAGCAGCGCGGTGAGCGCACCGGCCCACGCCCGACCGCCGTCGGAGTCATAGGCGAGGCCCTGGGCCATCAGCAACGCTCCGAGGTTGGCGTAGCCGATGCCGAGCTGGCGGAAGCGCCGCGACGTCTTGGCGATGCGCGCCGTGGGGTAGTCGGCGTTGCCCACGATGATCTCCTGGGCGGTGAACACGGTGGTGACCGCCGAGAGGAACCCGTCGACGTCGAAGCGGTCGGCGTCGTCGAGGAACGTCAGCAGGTTCATCGAGGCGAGGTTGCACGCCGAGTTGTCGAGGTGCATGTACTCCGAGCACGGGTTGGAGCCGTTGATGCGCCCGGTGGTGGCCGCGGTGTGCCACTTGTTGATGGTGGTGTCGAACTGCAGGCCCGGATCGGCGCACTCCCAGGCGGACTGGGCGATCTGCTGCCACAGGTCACGCGCCTTGAGCGTCTCGATGACCTCGCCGGTGGTGACGGCCACGAGGTTCCAGTCGGCGTCGTCGATGACGGCCTGCATGAACTCGTCGGTGACCCGCACCGAGTTGTTGGCGTTCTGGTACTGGATCGAGTGGGAGTCCTTGCCGTCGAGGTCCATGTCGAAGCCGGCGTCGCGCAGCACGCGGGCCTTGCGCTCCTCGACGGCCTTGCACCAGATGAAGTCCTGGATGTCGGGATGGTCGATGTTGAGGATGACCATCTTGGCGGCGCGTCGCGTCTTGCCGCCGGACTTGATCGTGCCGGCCGAGGCGTCGGCGCCGCGCATGAAGCTGACCGGGCCCGACGCCGTACCGCCGCCCTTGAGCAGTTCCTTCGACGAGCGGATCTTGGAGATGTTGACGCCCGCACCCGAGCCGCCCTGGAAGATGACGCCCTCTTCGGAGTACCAGTTGAGGATCGACTTCATCTGGTCCTCGACCGACAGGATGAAGCAGGCGCTGCCCTGCTGGGGCGTGTCCTTGACGCCGATGTTGAACCACACCGGCGAGTTGAACGCCGCCTTCTGGTGGATCAGGAGGTACTTCAGCTCGTCGCTGAAGGTCTCGGCCTCTTCGGGAGAGGCGAAGTAGCCGTCCTTGTTGCCCCATTCGGTGATGGTGTCGACGATGCGGTCGACGACCTGCTTGAGGCTCCACTCACGCTCGGGCGTGCCCAGCGTGCCCCGGAAGTACTTCTGGGCGAGGATGTTGGTGGCGTTCAGGCTCCAGGTCGAGGGGACCTCGACACCGAGCTGCTCGAAGGCGACTTCACCGGTCTTCCAGTTCGAGATCCGGGCGTCGCGCCGCTCCCACTCGACGGTGTCGTAGGGGTGCACACCTGCGGTGGTGAAGGTGCGGCGGATGCCGATTCCGAGCTGTTCCGGTGCGATTGCCATGAGTGCGTGTACTCCCCTGTCCTAGACGTCTTGAGGGGGTGGAACCACAATATCTTGTGGTGGGCGGCCCCCCTGACCGCGAGATGAGGGGGAAATACAACACCGTAATTCCACGCTTGTCAACGAATTGCGTCGCGCGAAAGTGCTGGTCAGGACGGGTTCGCGAAGGTTCGCAACTGCGTACTTTCGCGATCACCGGCACCTCACAGCTTTCTGACGCCCATCCGCACGTCTTCAACATCTTGTGCACAGCCCCATGCACACCCCCTGTGTGCCCCGGCAATGCCCAACGGTTCCCAACACATCTCAAGCGGATGACGGACCCGCCGAATGGGGCTCACGTGAGAGGCGGTCCGCCGCGTTCGCGACGGGTTCTACAAATTGCTGGTTTGGCGGTGGCGTACTGGGCCGCGGCCCGAATCGGGCTCAACGCCGGCGCGCTACCGGGCAACGCCGCGCCCGTGTGGCCCGCGGCGGGCCTCGCCCTCGCCGCGGTGTTCCTGTGGGGCCCGGGGGTGGCGCCGGGCATCGTCATCGGCGAGTACTTCTCGAACCGCAACGGCCTGCCGACGTTCTCGGTGCTGTGCATGTGCGCCGGCAACACCCTCGAGGCGCTCGTCGCGGCCGCGCTGCTGAAGCGGGCCAAGGTCACCCGCGGCCTGGGCCGGCCACGCGACGTCGGCGTGCTGCTGCTCCTCGCCGCCGGGCTCGCCACCGTGATCAGCGCCGTCATCGGCAACACCGCGCTCGCCGCTGGCCACGTGTTCCCCCACGCCGAGTTGTGGACGCACCTCAAGGTGTGGTGGGCGGGCGACGCCCTCGGCACCCTCATCGTCACGCCGCTGGTCTTCTCCTGGACCGACCCCGACGCGCCGCCGTTCAACGGGAACGTGTGGGAGATGGTCGGCCTCGTCGTGGCGATGGGCGCCGCCTCGGCGTTCGGCCTGCACGGCCAGAACCCCTCGGCGTTCCTGCTCTACCCCGTCGTGTCGTGGGCGGCGCTGCGTTTCGGTGGCCGCGGCGCGAGCGTGACGACCATCACCGTCGCCGGCCTCGCCGTCTACACCACCGTGCACGAGAGTGGCCCCTTCCACACCGGCCACCCGATCGGCGACCTGTTCCTCCTCGACGCCTTCATCGCCGTGCTCGCCGCCAAGGGCATGCTGCTCGCCGCGGTCGTGGCCGAGCGCGACCGGTCCCAGCGTGAGCTGCGGATGGCGAACGCCGAGCTGGAAGCCCGCGTCGCCGAACGCACCGACGCCCTGCGCGTCGACCGCGCCCGGCTCGAGCAGGCGCAACGCATCGCCCATATCGGCAGCTGGCAGTGGGATGCGCTGGCCGACGTGATGACGACCTCGGACGAGTTCGACCGCGTCTTCGGCATCGACCCGTCCCTCGCCCGCGGCTCGATCATGCGCTACGTCGAGTGCATCCACCCCGACGACTGGGAGATGGCGCGCGACCGCGTCCTCAACGCCCGCGAGCGCGGCCTGCAATTCGACTTCGAGCTGCGCGTGGTGCATCCCGGCGCCCACGTGCGCTGGCTGCGCATGCAGGGCCAGTCGAGCATGCACAACGGCGTGGTGTCGCACATGAACGGCATCGCCCAGGACATAACCGAGGCGAAGCTGGCCGAAGACGTCATCCACGCCAACGAGATCCGCACCACGCGCATCGTCGAGGCGTCGTCGGAGGCGTTCGTGTCGATGGACCTGCACCAGCGCATCACCGACTGGAACCGGCAGGCCGAGCTCACCTTCGGCTGGGCCCGCGAGGAAGTAACGGGCAAGCGCCTCCCCGACATCATCATCCCCGAAGCGCTGCGCGCCGCCCACGACATGGGTGTGAGCCGCTTCCTCGCCACCGGTCAGATCAACGTGTTGAACACGCGGCGCGAGGTGACGGCCAGGCATCGTGACGGCCACGAGTTCCCGATCGAGCTCGCCATCTGGGCGACCGAAGGCGCGCACGGCGAGACCTTCTTCCACGCCTTCATGCACGACATCTCCCAACGCCTCGACGACAAGGCGGCGCTGGCCCACGCGCTGGAAGAGGCGCGCGAGGCGAGCCGTTCGAAGTCGGCGTTCCTCGCCAACATGAGCCACGAGATCCGCACACCGATGAACGGCGTGCTCGGCATGGTCGGCCTGCTGCTCGACACGCCCCTCGACGCCCAGCAACTCGACTACGTGCAGACGATGGCGACGTCGGCCGAGGCGCTGCTCGGCATCATCGACGACATCCTCGACGTGTCCAAGATCGAGGCGGGCAAGCTCGCCATCGAGCACGGCGACTTCAACCTGCGCAAGCTGGTGCAGGAGACGATCACGCCGTTCATGCCGATGGTGACCGACAAGGGCATCGAGCTGACCGCCCACGTCGCCGCCGACGTGCCCGACGCCATCAACGGCGACCGCCTGCGCCTGCGGCAGGTGATCAGCAACCTGCTGTCGAACGCGGTGAAGTTCACCCACCACGGCGCCGTCAGCCTGCGCATCACCCGCCAGCGCGACTGCCTGCTCTTCGACGTGCTCGACACCGGCATCGGCATCCCGGCCGACGCGGCGTCGTACCTGTTCGACCCCTTCGTGCAGGCCGACGTGTCGACGACGCGCCGCTTCGGCGGCACCGGCCTCGGCCTCGCCATCTGCCGCCAACTCGTGACCCTGATGCACGGCGAGATCGGCGCCGAGCCCCGCGACGGCCACGGCAGCCGCTTCTGGTTCACCCTGCCCCTCATCGCGGCCACGACGGTCCCCAAGATCCCGGAGCGAAGGGCGGCGGCACCGGCGGTGCTCGGCAGCGGCCGCGGCCGCGTGCTCGTCGTCGAGGACAACGCGGTGAACCGCAAGGTCGCCGTCGGCATGCTCGAGCAACTCGGCTACAGCGTCGAGGTGGCCGTCGACGGGGTGCAGGCGGTCGACATGTTCCGTCCCGGCGCCTTCGACGTCATCTTGATGGACTGCCAGATGCCGCGTATGGACGGCTACGACGCAACTTGTGCCATCCGGGCACTTGAACCGAGCGGCCACACGCCGATAGTGGCTATGACCGCTTCGGCCATGGCTTCTGACCGTGACCGCTGCATCGCGGTCGGTATGGACGACTACCTCTCGAAACCGATCAACCGGGACCTGTTGGCGGCAGTTCTGCGACAACGCATGGAAGGCAACACAATGACGATGACCTCCTCCACCACGAGCAACACCGAAGAAGAGCCCTTCGACGCCGAGACGCTGGAGCAGCTGCGTTCGCTCGACGAAGACGGCAGCTTCATCGCCGAGCTGGTGAACATGTTCCGCGACGACATTGCGACACACGTCGCCGCCCTGCACGCCGCCATCGCCGCCCACGACGAGACGACGATCGCGCGCACGGCCCACCAGGCGAAGGGCGCGTCGGCCAACCTCGGGATGCGCGCCCTGGCGGCGAGCCTGAAGACCCTCGAGCTGTCCGCTGGTGCCCCCGATGCGGAGCTCCACCAGGCGATGGCGATCGTGGAAGGGCGCGTCGCCGAGGCGCTCGCCTACGCCGACTCGCTCGTGGCCGCCTGATTTCTCAAATCGCGTCAACCACCTCCCAATTCGGTGGTCTTCACCTCAATCAGTTGGGATTTTGGTCGATAGGCAGGCCATGGTCATGACGCAGGGAACCCAGGGCGTTGAAGCGACGCACGCCAAAGTGCTCGTCGTCGACGACGACCGCTCGATCCGCCACGTGCTTACGCGGTATCTGACGCTCGAGCACTACGACGTCGTGCCGGCGGCCAACGCCGACGAGGCCCTGGTCGCGCTGCACGACGAGACGCCCGACCTGGTCCTGCTCGACGTCATGCTGGGCGAAGACGACGGCCTCGACCTGCTCGAACAGATGCGGGCGACCTCGACGGTCCCCGTGATCCTGCTCACCGGCAAGTCCGAGGAGTCCGACCGCGTCATGGGCCTCAAGCTCGGCGCCGACGACTACGTCGTGAAGCCCTTCTCCCCCGCCGAAGTCGAAGCCCGCATCGCCTCGGTGCTGCGCCGCACGCGGCCGGCGGCGGAGGCCCCCGTCCTCGTCTACGAGGAGCTGACGATCAACATGGGCACCCGCGAGGTGTTCCTGCACGGCGAGCCGGTCACGCTGACCGCCAAGGAGTTCGACCTGCTGTCGTTCCTCGCCTCGTCGCCCCGCCAGGTGTTCTCCCGTGAGCAGCTGCTCGACCGGGTGTGGAACTCGTCCTCGGCGTGGCAGTCGACCGACACGGTCACCGAGCACATCCGCCGCCTGCGCAAGCGCATCGAGGCCAACCCGGACAAGCCGCGCTGGCTCACCACCGTGTGGGGAATCGGTTACCGCTTCAATCCGTAGACTCCGCCCCTCGTGGGGTTTGTGATCTCGATTGACGCCGGCACGACCGGTGTCCGCGCCTTTGTCATCGACGAGTCCGGTCGTCCGGTCGCGGTGGCCTACCGCGAGTTTCCGCAGTACTTCCCGCAACCCGGCTGGGTCGAGCACGATGCCAACGAGATCTGGGACGCGGTGCAGGCGTGCCTCGCCGAGGTGGCGACGTACCAACCCGTCGCCGCGGTCGGCATCACCAACCAGCGCGAGACGGTGGTGGTGTGGTCGCGGGCCACGGGCGAGCCGCTGCACCGGGCGCTGGTGTGGCAGGACCGGCGCACCGCCGACGTGTGCGCGGCACTGTTAGACCACCTATCTACTGTTCGAGCGAAGACCGGCCTCGTCCTCGACCCGTACTTCTCGGCGACGAAGCTCAAGTGGTTGCTCGACCGCGTCGACGCGCCGCGTGACGACGTCATGGTCGGCACCATCGACACCTGGCTGCTGTGGAAGCTCACTGGCACCTACGCCACCGACGTCACCAACGCGTCGCGCACGCTGCTGTGCGACATCGGCACGCGCCGCTGGGACGACGACCTGATGGAGCTCTTCGGCGTGACGGGCGTGACGCTGCCCGAGATCCGACCGTCGTCGGGCCGCCTCGGCGTCACCGCTGACGGCGTGCCGGTGTCGGGCATCGCCGGCGACCAGCAGGCGGCGCTGTTCGGCCAGGCGTGTTTCTCCCCGGGCATGACCAAGAACACCTACGGCACCGGGTCGTTCGTGTTGATGAACGTCGGCCCCGACATGCCGGCGCCGGTCGAGGGACTGCTCACCACCGTCGGGTGGGAGCTGGCCTCGGGCGCGACCGCCTACGCGTTGGAGGGCGCCATCTTCGTGACCGGCGCGGCGATCCAATGGCTGCGCGACGGGCTCGGCCTCATCGAGGCCGCGCCCGAGATCGGTCCGCTCGCCGGGTCGGTGGCCGACACCGACGGCGTGTTCGTCGTGCCCGCCTTCACCGGCCTCGGCTCGCCGTGGTGGGACCCGTACGCGCGGGGCGCCATCGTCGGCATCACGCGGGGCACGACGAAGGCCCACATCGCGCGCGCCGTGGTCGAGTCGATGGTGCTGTCGACCCGCGACGTGGTCGACGCCATGTGCGCCGCGGCCGGCCGTGAAGTGACGACGCTGCGCGTCGACGGCGGCGCGTCGGTCATGGACCTGCTGTGCCAGATGCAGGCCGACCAGTTGCAGGTGCCCGTCGAACGCCCGGCGATCACCGAGACCACCGCGCTGGGCGCCGCCTACCTGGCGGGGTTGGCCGAGGGCGTGTGGTCCTCGACCGACGAGCTGGCCGCGCTTTGGTCACGCGAGGCCGCCTGGCGACCCCAGGTGCCCAAAGAGCTGGCGGACCTACGGCTCGAGCAGTGGCACAACGCCGTCGAACGCTCGCGTCACTGGGCCGACGTGGCGGCGGAGTGACGCAAGTCGAGTAGCGGGTTGCGGCGCCGGCCGGTGACCATGTCGGCGGACACGCGCACCCAGTGGGTCTCGCCGTCGCCGTCGACGAACAAGTTCGGTAACTCCAGCGCGTCGAGGCGCGCCGTCTCCTCGTCGACGACCAACGCCTGGCCGGTGATGTTCACGCTCCAGCCGAACTCGCCGGCATCGTCGAGGCAGTCGGCCTGAAAGCACACGACGTTGCCGGCGATGGCGCTCGTGAGCTTGGTGCCGGGGCGGGTGCGGAACACGACGCCGTCGCCGTCGAGGGCGAAGTTGACGGTGAAGATGACCGGCAGCGCGTTGAGGCTGAGCCCGATGCGGCCGACGTGCACGGTGGAGGCAAGCCGCAGGCACTCGCCGCGCGCCAACACCTCCAAGCCGTTCCGGTCGATTTCCATAGTCACGGAACTATTCGACAAAACGGACGCCGGAACCTAGTGCCGAACGTCCCATCGCGACATGTCCATCGGCCGATTCGCCGCCGCGCCCGCGGAGAGCAGGATGACGCCGATGGCCAGCGATCGCATCGTCGTCGGGACCGATGGGTCCGAGTCGTCGGTGCGCGCCGTCGACTGGGCGATCCGTCACGCGGAAGTGCTCGGCGTGAGCGTCGAGGTCGTGCACGTGTGGTCGCGGCCGGTGCTGTCGCCCGAGGTGCTGCCGATCCGGCGCGACGGCGACGCCTACGAGGCGCGTGCCAACGCGCTGCTGCGCATCGCCCTCGACACCGCCCGGCATCACCACGGCGGCAAGCTGCGCGGCGTACGCGGCGGGCTGCTCGAAGGCGACGCCGCCGAGGAGTTGACCCGGCGCGCCCGCGACGCCCACGAGCTGGTCGTCGGGTTGCACGGGCGCGGCTTCGCCGGGCGCGAGCTGCTCGGCTCGGTGGCGGAGCGCTGCCTGGCGGCGACGATCGCACCGGTCACGGTCGTGCCCGAGCCGGTGGCGCACGACGCGCACGGCATCGTCGTGGGCGTCGACGGCTCGCCCGACTCGCAGGCGGCGCTGGAATTCGCCATGTCCGAAGCCGTCACCGCCCACATGGACCTCCAAGTCGTGTGGGCCTACCCGCCGGGCTCGGCCATCCTCGACCTCGCCGAGCCCGCCGCGATGCCGACCTACGGCTCCGAGCTCGTGCGCGGGATGCTCGAGGTTGCCATCGCCAACGGCGCGGCGCTGCCGCCGACGTTGGAAGTGGTGCCGTTCCCCGGCCGGCCGGCGTCGGCGTTGGTCAACGGGGCGATGGGCAAGTACGAACTCGTCGTCGGCTTCAGCGGCCAGCGCGGCGCGCGCGATCGGCTGGGCTCGGTGAGTCGGCGCTGCGCGCACCACGCCACGTGCGCGGTGACCGTCGTGCGCGCCGCTAGCGAGCGAGGCGCCAGCTGACGATGCGCGCCAGCGCCGCGAGCTGACGGCGCTCGCGGGAGCGGAACGGCCGGCCGTCGCGACCGAGCACGAGTGCGGCCGCCGCGCCGAGGCGAGCCCACGCGATGTCGTCGGGACCCTCGACGACGGCGCCCGCCTCGTCCGCGCCGGCGACGAAGGCGGCGAGCCAGTCCGCCGTCGGCGTGTCGCCGGTGGTGGCGACGATGCTGCGGTCGTCGATGACGGCCGCCCACTCGGCTTCGAAGTCGCGCACGACGTGTTCGACCAGCGCCTTGCGCACCGCGTCGTCGCTCGGCTGCACGAGCAGTTCGGCGGCGGACTCGAGGGCGGCGACGCGGGCGTCGGGCACGTCGCCGCTGACGGGGCGGACGTCTTCGACGTCGACGCCTTCGACCTCCTGCACCTCTTTGATCAGCAGCGGCACGAGGTCGTCCGACGGCAGCGACACCACGAGTTCGTCGATGGCGCGGCCCGCACCCGTCTCGAGGATGTCGATGCCGACGAGGTCGCCCCGTACCGCGCCGATGCGGCTGGCGACGGCGCCGAGGGCACCGGGCCGGTCGGGCAACCACACGCGCACGACGAAGACGGCGGCCATGCGCGCACGGTACTGCGCGTAGATGACGCGGTTGTTACGCGGGCGCTACGCGACCTTTGCCGTCTCGGCGGCCATTGCGTCGTCGGTGTCCTTGCGCTTGGCGTACTGGTTGACGTAAATCTGGCCCGACAGCTCGCGCAGCTCGAACATGACCTCGTCGGTGATGTTGCGCAGCACCTGGCGGTCGTCGATGCGGTCGGCGAGGTCGTCGTAGGTCAGCGGCTTGCCGAAGCGCACGGTGATCGGCATGAAGAACTTGGGCTTGACCTGGCCGATGGGCTGCGCCTCGGCCGTGCCGATCATGGCGACGGGGATGATCGGCGCCTGGGTCTGGAGGGCGAGGCGGGCGATGCCGGTGTGGCCCTTGTAGAGGCGGCCGTCGGGCGAACGCGTGCCCTCGGGGTAGATGCCGAACACGCCGCCGGAGTCGAGCACGCCGCGGGCGGTGTCGAGGGCGCGCTGGCTGGCGTTGCCGCCCTCGCGCCGGATCGGGATCTGGCCGACGGCGCGGAAGAACCACGCCGTCTTCGGGTCGTCGAAGTACTCGGCCTTGGCGACGAAGGTGATGCGGCGCTTGAGCACGAGCGGCAGGAAGATCGAGTCGCAGAACGACACGTGGTTCGACGCCATGATCACCGGCCCGTCCTTGGGAATGTTCTCGGCGCCCTCGACGCGGACCTTGAACAGGAACCGGAGCACCGGCGTCAGAATCGCTTTGAGCACCCAGTACGCCATCGCGGCGAAAGACTACGACGCCGCAGCCCGTGTGCGCAGTTCTCCGTCCTGTGGACGGACAACTCCGCACACGCGGGCGCGGATGCGTTCGGCGACCCACTCGGGACGGCCGTAGATGTCGGCCGACGAGAAGCGCTCGAAGGTCCAGCCGGCGGCTTCGAGCGTGGCCTGGCGGCGCTTGTCCTTCGCCGTCTGGCTGGCGGTGGAGTGCCAGCGCTTGCTGTCGGCCTCGATGGCGGCCATCTCGGCGAGGTAAGCGGCGTCGATCTCGAAGTGCTCGCCGTCGACCCACACGTCGTGATTGCGCACCGGCAGCGGCAGCCCGTAGCGCTTGACGATGCGGAACAGTTCGAGTTCGAGCGTGCTGCGCGCCGCCTTGCCGTCGGGACGGGCGAGCATGATCCGGGCGAGACGGACGACGCCGGGCACGGCGTCGCCCAACTCGGCGATCTCGCGCCAGATCCGTCGCTCGGCGGTGAGGCCGCGGGTGAGCACGTGCTCGACCGCCCGCTCGGCCAACTCGACGCCGACCTTGGCGGTGTAGTCGACAAGCATCCGCTCGACCGACGTCCCCGGCACGTCGCCGTACATTCGCCTCTTGGACAGATGCCGGGTCCGATGGACGGTGACCCCGGCGGGCTTCGGCCTTGTCCCGTACTTGACCGCGATCTCGATCGGCCCCTCGACTGCCCCGTCGACGTTGGCCCAGGCTGCGAGCGCTCGGCCGTGAAGCTGTGCCTCGTCGCCCGCGGCCAAAAGCGCCGCCCGGACCTGTTGTCGCCACGTCGGCTTGCCGGCCGACAGCAGGTACACGCCGTGCTGAACCCGCTTCCAGACACCCTTGGCAACCGCCGTCGCAATCGCCTGCTTCGAGTAGCCGATGTCGCGAAGTTGTTGAACGGTCGCCACGGAATCGTTCTTCGCGGCGAGTTTGGCGAGCAGTTCCTCCCGGGTAGGCGGCTCCTTCGGCATCCACGCACTATGTCGACGGGGTGTAACAGCGCCGACAGCCCGACCGTGTGTATCTCCAGGCAGGCATAGCCGTCCTGGAGATGCACACGGTCGGCGAGGGTGGGTTGAGGCGGCGGAAGACTTGACCGGGCGGTCAAGTTCTCGGCTACGTTTCGCGGCGGGATGTCGGACAATCGCAAGCTGACCCAGCGAGGCCGTGACCGCCGTCATCAGTTGATGGAGTACGCGGCGCGGCGTTTTGCCGACGGGGGCTACCACCCCACGTCGGTGGCCGACATCGTGGACGGCCTCCAGGTGGGCAAGGGCGTCTTCTACTGGTACTTCTCGTCGAAGGAAGAGCTGCTGCTCGAGATCCTCGCCGAGGGCCAGCTCGATCTGCGCCGGGCCCAGCAGGACGCCATCGCCGGCCTGTCGACGCCGCTCGAACGCATCGAGGCCGGCATCCGTCGCTCGATCGAGTGGCTCGCCGAGCACCGCACCTACGTGCAGCTCATCCAGTTCGCGGCGACGGAGGACCGCTTCGCCCCGCACCTGCGCCGCGGCGGCGAAGTCGCCGTCGCCGACCTGGCCAAGCACGTCAAGGACGGCATCGCCGATGGCTCCCTCGCCGACGGCGACCCCACCGTGATCAGCCACGCCATCTTGGGCGTGACCAACCACCTCGCCCGGGTGTTCGTGCTCGGGCAGGGCGAAAGCCCCCAGACGATCGGCGACGCGGCGGTCGACTTCTGCCTCGGCGGCCTGCGCGGCGCCGTCGTGCGCGCGTAGCCGCGGGGCGGCCCGCGCCGATCAACCGAGCTTGACGAGGGCCTTCTTGAGGTTGCGCACGGCCTGGTTGATGCGCTGCTCGTTCTCGATCAACGCGAAGCGCACGAAGCCTTCACCGCCGGGGCCGAACCCGACGCCGGGCGACACTGCCACCTCGGCTTCGGTCACGAGCATCTTGGCGAACTCGAGGCTGCCCATGTCCTTGTAGGGCTCAGGGATCGGCGCCCACACGAACATCGTCCCCTTTGGCGGTTCGATCGGCCAGCCGATGCGGTTGAGCCCGTCGCACAGCGCGTTGCGGCGGCTGAGGTAGATCTCGTTGACTTCGAGCGGGTAGTCCGGCGCCTCGTTCATGGTGACGGTGGCCGCGATCTGGATCGGCTGGAACGTGCCGTAGTCGAGGTACGACTTGAGCTTCTGCAACGCGGCGACGACTTCGGCGTTGCCGACCATGAACGCCACGCGCCAGCCGGCCATCGAGAACGACTTCGTCATCGTGTAGAACTCGACGGCGACGTCCTTGGCGCCGGGCACCTGCAGGATCGAGGGCGCCGCGCCCTCCTCGAAGTAGGTGTCGGAGTAGGCGAAGTCGTGCACGAGGATGACGTCGTTCTCGCGGGCGAAGTCGACGATGCGCTGCATCCAGTCGAGGTCGACGGTCGTCGTGGTGGGGTTGTGCGGGAACGACATGATGATCACCCGCGGCTTGGGCCACTGCTGCTCCCACGCGTCCATCAGGTTCGTCCAGAAGTCCTCGCCGTGGCCGAGGCGGATCTGCTGTACGTCGGCGCCGGCGAAGAGCGGCGCGTAGATATGGATCGGATAGCTCGGCGACGGCACGAACGCACTGTCGCCCGGCCCGACGAGCACCCACATCAGATGCGACAGGCCTTCCTTGGCGCCGATCACGCTCAGGACTTCGGTCTCGGGATCGAGGTCGACGTCGAACTTGCGCTTGTACAGCGCGCTCACGGCTTCACGCAGCTTGGGGATGCCGCGGGACGACGAGTAACGATGGTTGCGCGAGTTGTGCGCTGCTTCCGTCAGCTTCTCCACGGCGATCTCGGGCGACGGAATGTCGGGGTTACCGAAGCCGAGGTCGATGACGTCGACGCCTGCGCGGCGCTGCTGCAGCTTCAGTCCGTCGATGATCGTGAAGACATACGGGGGCAACCCCGTGATTCGGCGGAAATCCATAGGGATTCAAGGCTACGTGAGCCCAGCACGGTCCTTCGCACTCATTACGCGTTCCGCCGCGTCGGGCGCGCCCGCCTTCAGTGGCGCCACCACCGCGTAGCCGACGCCCAGATCCGCCAGCGAGCGCAACTTGTCGGCCTCGACGTCGCCCGTCGCCCCCCACGTGACGGGCCCCTCGCTCACGGCGTGCTTGATCAACTCGTCGCTCGGGTCCCACAGGTTCCGGGTGACGCCGAGGGCCGCGGCGACCTGGCGCGCCCGCGCGCTCTTGCCCGCCAGCCACACCTCGAGACCGAACTCGCTGCGCAACGTGGCGGCGACGAACTCGAGGCGGGCGAAGCGCTCGTCCAGCGACGGCCGCGTGATGCCGATGGCGACGTCTTCGGTGTCGGACTCGCGATCGCCCACGCCCAGGCCGGCGATGAACCGCTCGGGGCCGGCGAGGCGCGCCGCGGTGTGGATCTGGCTCAGCAGCACGCGGTCGGGCACGACGCCGACGCGGGCGACGAGCAAACCCACGTCGATCCGCTCGGTGGCGACGGCGAGCGCGCCGAGCATGGTGAGGCCGTGCTGCGCCTCGGGACGGTCGGGGCGCGGGTAGTGGTCGTAGACGAACACGCCGTCGATGCCGGCGGCTTCGGCGCGGCGGGCCGCCGCGATCATCCGGTGCGGGTCGGCGCTGAACTGCGGGAGGGTGATGCCGATCTTCACGGGCGCAGCCTACGGGTCCCCGGACGCGAACGAACCCGAGCCTCGGGGGGCTGGGGTGCCCCGAGGCTCGGGTTTCGATCTGGAAAGAAAACGCTCCTGAAGACGGAACTTACGGTGATTTTCAGAAAATTTCGTGTGACTCCCGTCACACTGACGCGCGGGCCAGCAGGGCCGCTCCGATGGCCCCGGCGCGCTCTCCGAGCGTCGCCGGCAGGAGTGGTACCCGCGGGCGGTGCTCGCCGCCTTCGATGAGTTTGGCCAGCCATTCGCGCAGCGGGTTGAGCAGCAAGTCGCCGGCTTCGACCAGGCCGCCGCCGAGCACGACGACGGACGGATCGAGCGTGTTGACGAGGCCGGCGAGACCGATCGCCATCCAGCGCGTGAACGTCTGCATCACCTCGAGCGCGGACTCGTCGTTCTCGCCGGCGCGGGCCACCACCATCTCGCTCGAGTCGAACCCGGCGTCGCGCGCCAGACGGTTGAGCGCGCTGCCCGACGCGTAGCGCTCCCAGCAGCCGCGCTGGCCGCAGTGGCACGGCTCGCCGTCGAGTTGCACGACGGTATGGCCGATCTCGCCCGCCATGCCGTGGGCGCCGCGGTACAGCTCGCCGCCGAGCACGATGCCGCCGCCGATCCCGGTGCCGATGGTGACCATCAACATGTCGTCGGCCCCCGCGCCGGCGCCGACGCAGCGCTCGCCCCAGGCGGCGACGTTGGCGTCGTTGTCGATCACCACCGGCACGCCGAGGCGCGCCGACAGCGTCTGGCGCAGCGGCAGCTCGACGAGGCCCGGCAGGTTGGCGGCGAAGCGCATCACGCCGTTGGCGTCGACGAGGCCGGGCACGCCGACGGCAACACCGGCGACGAGTGCGCCCGCCTCCGTCGCCGCCTGCGTGGCCGTGCCGACGATGGCGTCGAGCAGGCCGTCGGCCGTGTCGGGGGTGGGGACGCGGGCGTCGCCGCGCACGTCGTCGCCGGATGATCCGAGGGCGAGCGCCAGCACCTTGGTGCCGCCCACGTCGACGCCGACGTAGACGGAGGCGTCAGTCGTCAACGGGGATCCGCTGCACGCGTTCGGTGGCCACCTTCGCCGCTTCGGCCGCGCCGCGCATGAGGGTCGTCACCGCCTGCGGGTCACCGAGGATGTCCTCGGCGACGTCGAGGGCGTTGCGCATCGCCGCGATGAGCTCGAGGCCCGCTTTCTGCACGTGCGCCATCGCCTCGGTGACGCGGTCGTCAATTTCCATCGAATACAACTTTCAGCTCGTCGTCGATCAGGCGGGCGGAGAGGACCCCGCGCCGGGCCAGGGAATCGGGCAGCACGATGCGGCGCCGCTGCGGGCCGACGCGGATCAGCAGTTCGTTCCCCGAGCGCGCCACGTCGAGATCGTCGCGCGTGGCGAAGGGCAACCGCACGAACAGCGTCGTGCCTTCGAAGCGCAGCGGCTGCTGGGAGTGCAGCACCGCCGCCGGCGGCTGCTCGCCGTAAAGGGCGGCGGCGAAGGCGCGCAGGCCGTCGAGGCCGCACAACTCGTCGGCCGCCAGGTCGGCGCGCAGCACGGGCAATGGGGCGAAGTCGGCTTCGATGGTTTCGAGGTGGGCGGTGTGGGTGGCCTTCCACTGCGCGAACCACGGATCGGTGATGTCGTCGGGCAACAGCTTGTTGGCCACGACGGCGTCGAGGTTGTAGCCGAACAGGTTGAGGTAGGTGACGGTGCGGCGCGCCTCGGCGATCACCATGCGCTCGGGGTTGACCACGACGCGCACGCTCGAACGCGTGCCGTCGCTCAGCAGCTCGCGCACGCCGTCGAGTTGGCGCAGGAAGCGGGTGGCGGCGTCGAACACGTCGTCGCCGGCGATGGGCAGCGACGTGACCGTCGACAGCATCGGGCGCAGCAAACCCGTCACCCGCTTCTCGATCGGCACGACGCGCTCGATGTACCAACTCAGGATTTCCGGCAGCGAGAGGAAGCGGATCGTCTCGGCGGTCGGGCCGCAGTCCACGACGATGACGTCGTAGCGGCCCGACGCGTCGGCGGTGCGGATGTCGCCGAGGCTGAAGACTTCGTCGAGGCCGGGGATGACCGACAGCTCCTCGGCTTCGATGCCTTCGACGCCGACCCAGTGCAGCAACTCGGCGATGTAGCGCTGGATGTCGCCCCACACCTCTTCGAGGCGCTCGGTGGCGTCGAGCTGCATGCCGTCGAGGTTGGCGACGATCGGCGTGGGCACCGAGCCGAGGTCGGCGGCGAAGGAGTCGGCGAGCGAGTGCGCCGGGTCCGTCGACATGACGAGCACGCGCTGGCCCTGCTCGGCACACGCCAGCGCCGTGGCCGCCGACACCGTCGTCTTGCCCACTCCCCCTTTGCCCGTGAAGAGGAGGACGCGGCTCACGTTTTGGCGAGCGCCTCCACTCGCATGCGCAGCTGGCGCAGCGCGGTGCCCACGATGCGCTGGGCGGCGCGTTGCTTGATGAAGCCGGGGACGGGGAACTTGAGGTCGACCTCGAGGTGGTAGGTGACCTTGGTGCCCTCGGGAACGCGCTCGAAGTCATACGTGCCGTCGATGCGGGCGGTGATGTCACCCGTCTCCTGAACCCACGACAGCTTGTTCGGGGCGGCGGAGTAGTCGTAGGCGAGGGTGTAGGCCGTCGAGCGGCCGAAGGCGGCGGCGCGGAAACGGACCTTGTGTGCCGTGCCGTCGGGGTCGGCGTCGACGACGGTCACCTCTTTGATGTCGGCCGCCCACGTGGGGTAGTTCGGGAAGTCGGTGACGACGGCGAAGACGCGCTCCGGCGGCGCCGCCACGACGATCGATTCGGTTGCTTGGTCACTCATCGTTGGTCACTCGTCGTCTTCCACAATCGGGTCGGCGAAGGGTTGCCGCTTGATCACATTCCAGTGATAGCCGAGCAGAATGCCGTACCCGACGCCAATCGGCATCAAAAACAGGGCGACGACGAGCCAGCGGAACCACGCTCCCTTGTCCCGCTCGCCGCCGGCAAACCGCTCGGGCGCCCTCTGGTAGCAGTCGGTCAACGCCACGATGCCCGGGAACTCCATCCCGAACACGAGCAAGACCCATCCCACGCCTCAAGTCTCTCGCGCCGGGAACTGCCCGTGACGCGCCCCCCACAATCCCATGATCCCAAGGCCGAACACCGGGGCCAGGATGGCGAAGGCGGCGCCGGTGTTGGGGTGGGCGCCGGCGCTGGCGAAGGCGGCGACGATCTGCACGCCGAAGCACACGATGAACGCCCGCGGGACGCGAAAGAACACGTCGCCCACCGCGATCACGAACTCGCGGCTGCGCCCCGCCGCGATCACCAACGCGGCGGCCATGAGCACTGCGCCGCCGAGGAACATCACCGCCGAGAGCACCACCACCAGGGATCGTCCGAACGCGGACAGCGCACCCAGGAGTACGACGACGCCGAACAGCACCGTGCTGGCGATGGCGACGCGCTCCTCGTTCACGCCTGCTCGGCTTTGGTGAGGGCGACGTCGAGCTTGGCGGCCAGGTCGTCGTAGGCGAAGTCGAGCACGGCGCGCTGGCGCGCCGCCTTGCCCATCTCGGCGCGCCGCTCGGGGTTGTCCAGCAATTCGGCGAGGCGCGCCGCCACGGCGGCGGCGTCGGTGGCGGGGTCGATCACGAACCCGGTGACCCCGTCGAGCACGGCGTCGCCCGCGCCGCCGGAGTTGCCGGCGATCTGCGGCACGCCGCACGCGGCGGCCTCGAGGAAGATGATGCCGAAGCCCTCCTGCTCGAGGCCGCCCCAGCGGTTGCGGCACACGTGACTGAACACGTCGGCGGCGCCGTAGGTGGCGGTGAGCTCGCCGTTGGGCACGCGCCCGACGAAGCGCACCGGCGCGTGCAGTTTCTCGGCGAGGCGCCGCAGCCGGCCCTCGTCGCGCCCGCGGCCCCAAGCGATCAGGGCGACGAGCTTGGGTCGCGACGGTGCCAGCTTGGCCACGGCGCGGATCAACGTGTCGGCGCCCTTGCGCGGCACGAGCCGGCTGAGGTGCAGGACGACCTCGGCGTCGGAGGCGACGCCGAGGCGGTGGCGCGCCGCGGCGCGCTCGTCGGGTGTCGGCGGGCGGAAGGCGTCGACGTCGACGCCCGGCGGGATGTCGACCACGTCGACGTCGGGGGCGATCGCCTGGGCTTCACGCGCCACCCACGGTCCCGCGGCGATGATGAGGCGGGCGCCGCGCATGGCGCGGCGCAGGGCGACGCTGTACCCCGGCGTACGCGCCGGGATCGACAACTCGGCGCCGTGCACCATGAGCGCGTACGGGCGCTGGAGCGACGGGCCGAGCAGACCGACGATGTGCGCCGGGTCGAGGACGACGAGGTTGGCGCCGACGCGCGCCGCGGTGTCGTCGATGAGGCGGCGGGTGGCCGGCGTCGGCAGCAGGACCGAGCCGTGGCGCTCGATCGGATAGTGCTGCACGGCGTCGAAGGCGGCGTCGCCGTCGTAGGTGGTGGTGAGGATGTGGGCGCGGCCCTCGGGCAGCCGGCGCCACAGCTCCCACAGCATGTTCTGGATGCCGCCGACCTTGGGCGGGAAGTCGTTGGTGACGAACAGGTGACTCATGTGTCGAGTCGCTCCAGTGCCCACTGCGCGTGTTCCGCGAGCAACTCGTCCGCGGATTGTGCCCAGCGCCGGAGCAATTCGCGTACCGATTCGTCGCCGGAGTCGCCGCTGTTGCCCAGCGCGATGAGGGCGTTGCGCTTGAGGTAGCGCGGGTCGCGCTGGGCGATGTACCAGGCGCCGTAGTCGCGCAGCAGGTCGGCGTCGTCGGCTTCCACGATCGCCGCGAGGTCGACCGTCCGCCGCGGAGCGTCGTCGTGGCGGATGCGCCGCGACGGCGGGCACACCTCCTGGCAGTCGTCGCAGCCGTAGATGCGGTCGCCGAGCGCGGCGCGGAACTCGACCGGGAACGTGCCCTCCTGTTGCACGAGCCAGGCGAGGCAGCGGCGGGCGTCGACGACGCCCGGGGCCACGATGGCGTTGGTGGGGCAGCCGTCGATGCAGCGGGTGCAGCCGCCGCAGCCGTCGGCGACGGGTTCGGCGCCCGTTTCCAGCGGCGCGGTCGTCACCACGCAGCCGAGCACCACCCACGACCCGTGTCCGGGGAAGAGCACGTTGGCGTTCTTGCCGAACCAACCGAGCCCGGCGCGCACGGCGACGGCCCGGTCGACGAAGGCGTTGTCGTCGGCGAACACGCGCGCCGCGTACCCGTCGGCCTCCAACACCGCCGCGCACGCCCCAAGCGCGGCCCGCAACTCGGCGTAGTGGTCCCGCCACGCGTACCGCGCCACCCGCCCCACCGCCCCGGTGTGCGGGGTTGCTCCGGCTTTCGCCGGAGTAACCCCGCACACGGGGTAGGCGGCGGCGACGAGAGCCCGGGCGCCGGGCAGGGCGCGGGACGGGTCGGTCGAGCGGGCGGGGTTGCGGTAGGTGAACTGCATGGTGGAGGACAGGCCGGCGGCGCGGCGCTCCTCGAGGTGGCGGCGGGCGTCGTCGAATGGCTCGGCGGAGGTCACGCCGACGGCCACGAGACCCGCGGCGCGCCCCGCGGCGACGACGCGCTCGGTGAGGCCCTCCACGGGGCCGAAGTTACCGGCGGCGCGAGCGAGCGGGCGAAGGCGCCGGCTTGATCGGCACCTTCTTGCGCGTCGCCGGCAACTTCTTGGCTGGCAGCTTTTTCTTGGCGACGACTTTCTTGGCCGGCTTCTTGGCCGGTTTGGCCGGAGCCTCTTCGGGCTCCGGGGCCGCGGCCGGCGCAGCCTTGGGCGCCTCGGCCGGCGGGGCCGCACGCGTCAGCAGACCGCCGGCGATGGGGGGCGGCGGACCGGGGCGCCGGCGCCGGCCGGGCTCGACGTAGCCGAGTTCCGTCGCGAGCCGGTTGCGCGACGTGACGGTGCCGGCGCGCAGGTCGACTTCCCACTCCGCGGTGTTGTGGCGCTTGCGGGCGTCGTACTCGAAACGCACGACCCACACGGCGTCGCGCACGAGGAACGCCGACCAGCCCTTGTCCCACTCGTCTTCGGTCAGCGCGACCGACCGGTCGAGCAGATTCCACCACGCCGCCATGCCGAGGGGCTGGGTCGACGCGCCGTTGCGCGCCTTGGTGAAGGTGAGCTCGAGGGCCTGGCGCACGACCTGCTGCTGCTCGGCCTGGATCGGCACAGCAAAGCGCTCGACCCACTCCTCGTGCACGCCGGCGGCGCGGGCGACTTGCTTGATCGTCTGGCCGGTGCGCAGGCGCTGCTGCATCTCGCGCACGCTCAGCTGCGATTCGGCGCGCGGGATGCGCGATTCGGCTTCGGCGCCGCGCTCTTTCAGTAACTCGGCGACGGCTTCTTCGAGTTCGGCGTCGACGACGACCGTCCAGCCACCGCTTTTCGTGCCGCGGCGCGCGCTCAGGATGAGGCCTTCGCGGTCCTCTGTGATCCCGACGACATGCAGGCGCTGCACGACGGCGGAAGGTACCACCGCCTATGCGCAGTTACGCGGATCGAACCACCTCCTAGCAGCGCCTCGCTTCGCTACGCGCTGAGTTCATGTCGTACGTCGGGGGCGAGTCCTTCGTCGCGCAGGAGCCGCAACACGCGCGCTTCGGAGGCGTCGACCTCGATCGGACCCTCCTCCCCGCACAGAAACGTGACGACGCAGTCGCTACAGGCATCGCTGAATCGCGCCACGCACGTTTCGCAATCGATGACCAGGGGAAGTTCCATGCGGCCACTATGCCGAGGGGGTGTAACGCGCTATTCCGGCTCTATCTCGATGCCGTCGCCGTTGCCGCACCAGCGGCAGCTGACGGCTTCGACCTGTTCATCGAGCACTTCTTCGTCCTCGATCGACAGCTCGCCGCCGATGGTGAAGTGGTAGTAGCCCCGGGTCCGGCGCGTGGACGTGACGGTGAAGCGGGTCCGATTCCCGCAGGAGGCGCAGCGATACCTGACAGACACGCTGGGCAAACTATCCTCGTGCCTTCGTGTTTTATCTGACGTACCTGCATCGCGAGTTGCGTCGGCGTCTGGGGCGGACGGTTCTCACTGTGCTCGGACTCGCCGTAGGCGTCAGCCTCGTCGTCCTCGTTTCCGCCCTGTCGACGGGCCTCGACCGCGCCCAGCACAAGATCTTGAACCCGCTGGCCAAGGTCGGCACCGACCTCGTGGTGTCGCGTCCCGTCGACGTGCCCTTGGCGGGTGCCGGGGCCAACGCCGCGGTCGTCGGCGGCGTCAACGACGACGAGGTCAACTCGCTGGTCGACGAGAACCAGTCGCTGTTCCAGACGGACTTCTCGAAACTGGGCAAGCCGGGCTCCACGTTCGAGCGCGAGCTGTTCCTGCCGGCCACGCAGCTCACCTTCCCCGACACCGAGGTCAACAAGATCGCCAAGCTCGACGGCGTCGACCAGGTGGCGGGCGCATTGAGCCTTCTCGCCGTGCACCAGAAGGGCAAGGTGCCCGAGATCGAGGCGAGCGTGACGACGGGCGGTCAGCAGATCACCCAGACCCAGGACATCCCGGCGCCGTCCGCCGCGGAGTGGAAGGCGATCTCGGACTGCATCCAGCAATCCGGAGGCGGCCCGTCGTGCCTGCCGGCGCGCTTCCGTCGCCTCTCCAGCGTGTTCACGACGCCGCGCGAAGTGATCAAGCAGGTCCTCAACCCACCCCAGACAGACCTCGCCACCGAGCCGTACACCGCGGCCGGCGTCGACGCGTCCCGTCCGGGCCTCGGGCTCATCACGCCGGCGCAGATCGTGTCGGGCCACTTCCTCGACAGGACGCACACGGACGAGGTCGTCCTCGGCGAGGGCTACGCCCGGCGCAAGGGCTACACCGTCGGCGGCAAGCTCGTGCTCGACGGCAAGAACTACACCATCGTCGGTTTCGCCCGTCCGCCGCTCGGCGGTGAGTCGGCCGACGTGTACCTCCCCCTGAGCGAACTCCAGAGCCTGTCGGGTCGCACGGCGCGGGTGAACACGCTGCTCGTGCGGGCCGACAACGCGGCCGACGTGCCGGCGCTGACCAAGTCGATCCAGCGCGCCTTCCCCGGCGCGTCGGTCACGAGCGCCAAGGACCTCGCCAACTCGATCTCGGGCTCGCTCGTGTCCGCCGGCACGCTCGCCAACCGCCTCGGCCTGGCGCTCGGCGCGCTCGCGGTGTTCGCCGCCATCCTTATCGCTGTGCTGCTCACGCTGTCGTCGGTGGCCAAGCGCGTGCGCGAGCTCGGCACCCTCGCCGCCCTCGGCTGGTCGAAGGGGCTGATCATCCGCCAGGTGCTCGCCGAGTCCTTCGCGCAGGGCGCGCTCGGCGGCATCATCGGTGCCGTGCTCGGCGCCGCCGCCGCCTTCGGCCTCACCAGCGCCGGCATCTCGCTCCACGCGGCCGCCGCCACGCAGGCCGGGCCGCTGTCGTCGAGCTTCGGCCTCGGCAAGGTGCTGTCGGACAAGGCGTCGGAAGCCATCTTGCTGACCGCGCCCCTCAAGCCGATGGTGCTGGTCTTCGCCGTCGCCCTCGCCGTGGGCGGTGGCCTCGTCGCCGGTGCCGCCGGCGCCCTGCGCGCCGCCCGCCTGCGCCCGGCCGACGCGCTGCGGGAGTTGGGCTGATGTTCGAACTCCGCGACGTCGTCAAGACCTACGGCGACGGCACCTCGGCGCTGCACGCCGTCGACGGCATCAGCCTCACGATCAACCAGGGCGAGTTCGTCGTCATCGAAGGCCCGAGCGGTTCGGGCAAGTCGACCTTGCTGCAGATGCTGGGCGCCCTCGACCGCCCGTCGTCGGGTTCGGTGCTCTTCGAAGGCCACGACCTCGCCACCATGGGCGACGGCAAGCTGGCGACGCTGCGGCTCAGGACGTTCGGCTTTGTCTTCCAACAGTTCAACCTCGTGCCGACGCTGTCGGCGGTGGAGAACATCGAAGCCGCGCTGGCGCCGCTCGGCGGCTCGCGGGCGAAGAAGCACCAGCGGGCGCTGCGGCTGCTCAACGGCGTCGGCCTGTCCGACCGCGCCGATCACCTGCCGTCGCAGCTGTCGGGCGGTGAACAGCAGCGCGTCGCCATCGCCCGCGCCCTCTCGAAGGGTCCACGCGTCATCCTCGCCGACGAGCCGACCGGCAACCTCGACACGCGCACCGGCGCCGAGATCATGTCGATCCTGCGGCGGTTGTCGCGCGAGAACGGCCAGACGGTGGTGCTCATCACGCACGACCCGGAGATCGCGGCCCGCGCGCCCCGCGTCGTGCGCGTCCGCGACGGGCGCGTCGTCGCCGACGCCAGCGGCAGGGAACTCATCGAGGCCGCGCAGGCGTTGCCGGCGCGCCCGACGCTGCCGCCGATCGTCAGCCACGTCCAGCCACCGGCGCAGCCGCAGCTGGGCGAACGGCCGCTGACGCGGGGCGGCACGCTCACACCGACCAGCGCCCCGGTCGAGAACGGCAAGTGGGTACCGACGGCGTCGACGCCGCGCTGGACGACCGATCCGCTGCTGCACGCCGAAGGTGTGGTGAAGCACTACGTGTCGGTGGAGTCCGAAGAAGACGTCGTCGGTATCGACGGCGTCAGCCTGATCGTGCACGAGGGCGAGTTCGTCGCCATTACCGGCCCGTCGGGCTCGGGTAAGACGACCCTGCTGAACTGCCTGTCGGGCCTCGACCGCATCGACCGCGGGCGAGTGCTCATCACCGGCCAGACCGTGCACGACCTGTCCGACAAGGACCAGAGCCACCTCCGTTCCGAGGTGATGGGCTTCATCTTCCAGAACTGGAACCTGGTGCCGGTGTTCTCGGCGGTCGAGAACGTCGAGCTACCACTCCTGCTCAACGGGCTGAAGCCTGACGACGCGCGCAAACAGGCGATCGCAACGCTCGAGCGCATCGGCCTCGGGCACCGCATCAACCATCACCCGAACGCGCTGTCGGGCGGTGAGCAGCAGCGCGTCGCCATCGCCCGCGCCCTCGCCGCCAACCCGGCGCTCGTGTGGGCCGACGAGCCGACAGGCAACCTCGACTCTGCGACGGCCGAGTCCGTCATGAAGCTGCTGCGCGAACTCAACGACGACGGCCTCGCCATCGTGCTCGTCACCCACGACGAGTCGATTGCCGAGCAGGCGACGCGCCGACTGTTCATCCGCGACGGCAAGTTGCTCGCCGACATGACGCGCCGCGACGCCATCCGCGGCAAGAACCGCGAGCCGCAACGACCGTCACAGCCGCGACAGCAACAACCGCCGCCGACCTTGGACCTGCGCCAGGAAGCGCCGGCGCCGCACCAGGAAGCGGAGCGCAAGGCGCCGATGGGCAAGGCGGAGCGTCGTGAGGCGCGCCGCCAAGCGCGCATGAACACCCAGCCGCGTAAGCAGCCGCAGCCGCCGATGGAGAGCCCGCAGCCCATCAGCTACGACGACCCGTTCGCGTAGATGCCGATCCTCGCCGGGCTCGTCATC
Source organism: Acidimicrobiales bacterium (assembly GCA_035546775.1). Classification (NCBI taxonomy): domain Bacteria; kingdom Bacillati; phylum Actinomycetota; class Acidimicrobiia; order Acidimicrobiales; species Acidimicrobiales bacterium. The sequence goes on along the minus strand of DASZWD010000004.1, from coordinate 71,472 downwards.
CTCGGCCTCGCCGCCGCGGCCGTCAAGAACCCGCTCGTACGCCGCATCGGCTTGCGCAACGCCATGCGCCGGCCGCGCGAGGCGGCGCTGGTCATGCTCGGCTGCGTGCTCGGTACCGCCCTGATCGTCGGCAACTCGGCGGTCGGTGACAGCTTCACCGCGTCAATTCGCGCCCAGGCGCTCGGCGACTTCGGCCCGCTCGACGCGTCGGTGTCCTACGGCAACCGCGACGACTGGGCCAACGGCAACGCCTACCTCAACTCCAAGCCGCTGCCGGGCGTGGCGACGACGGCCGCCGTCGCCGTCACGAAGGCACCGATCACCGCCAGCACCGGCGACTACACCGTGCCGCGAGCCAACCTGATCGACGCCGACTACCGGCGTGCCGGCCAGCTCGCCGCGGTCAACGGTCAGTTGACGCTCGGCCCCGGCCCGGGACAGGCGTGGCCGTCGCCGGCCATGGCGACGAAGCTGCATCTGCACGTCGGCTCGGTGCTCACCGTGCACACGCCGACCCCACTGACGCTCACGGTCGCGCGCATCGCCAAGAGCAGCCTCGTGTCGTTCGAGGACGGCGAACCGCGCGCCGGCGAAAGCGTGCTCGTGCCCGCCGGCACGATCCCAAAGCTGGCGGCCCAGTACCCGCAGACGATCACGCCCGACTGGCTGACGATGGTGGTGGGCAAGATGGCCCACACCAACGCGCCGCCGGACGCCGCCGCCGTCGAAGCGCTGCGCACCACGCTTACGCGCGCGGTGACGCCGTTCAACGGCGACGTGTCGATGGTGCGCCACGACGCGCTGGCCGACGCCGTGGCCGCCGGCAAGAACAGCGCGCTGTTCCTCACGACGATCGGAACCTTCGGGATCATCGCCGGCATGCTGCTTCTGGTCAACGTGCTGTTGATGCTGGCCGAGGAGCGGCTCTCCGAGCTCGGCACGATGCGCGCCGTCGGGTTGTCGCGGCTGCCGCTCATCGGGTCGTTCTCGGTCGAGGGTGGTCTGTACGCCTTGGTCGGTTCGCTGCTCGGTGGCGCCGCCGGCGTCGGCCTCGGGCACGTGCTGGTCGCTCTCATGAGCCGCCAGACGAGCCACGCCACCACCGCCTTCCGCGGCCTGCCGCTGTCGTTCCACGTCAACCCGCAGACGGTGCTGTTCGGGATCTCGCTCGGCTTCCTAGTGTCGGTGGCCGCCGTGATCGGCACGAGCTACCGCGTCAGCCGCCTCGACGTCATCCGCTCGCTGCGCCGGCTCCCACCGACGCCGACCGCCCACCGCAAGGCGGCGACGGGTTTCCTCGTCGCCACCGTCGTGCTGGGCGCGCTCGTCACCTGGTACGGCTACACCGCGCCCGCCGCGATCCCCTTCCTCCTGGGGCCGATCCTCGTCGCCGTCAGCGCGGGCGCCCTGGCGACGCGCCGCTTCGGCTGGGAGACGGGCACGGTGCTGTCGACCGTGCCGCTCATCGTGTTCACGATCCTTTACAACGCCATCAACCCGGCGCCGGTGACGGGACCGCAGTCGGCGGTGATCTCGGGCGTCGTGTCGGTGACGGCCGGCGTGTTCCTCGTCAACGCGTTGCAGGGTCGCATGGCGAAGTTCCTGCGCAGCATCGGACGCGGCCGCGCCGCGGTGCCGGCGCGCCTCGGCCTCGCCAACCCGATCGCCCACCGCGTGCGCATGTTGCTGACCGTCGGCCCGTTCGCCCTCGTGATCTTCACCCTGGTGTACGCCGAGGGCCTGTCGCACACCATCAACACCCAGTTGGGTAACACGGCGTCGACCATCGCCGGCGACTACACGCTCTTCGCCGACTCGAGCCACGCGCAGCCCTTCGACTTCACCAAGTACAAGTCGCCCGACGTCGAGCATGTCGCGGCGACGGGGACCGCGTTCGCGTCGTTCACCTTCGACCCGGCGAAGCGCCCGAAGGTGTGGCCCGTCACGGGCTACGACAAGTCGCTGTACCAAAACGTGACACCGCCGGGGCTCGTCGAACGCGACCCGCGCTTCAAGACCGACGACGCGGCATACGCCGCGACGCTGAAAAACCCCGACTACATCATCGTCACGCGCGACTTCCTGCTCAGCGGCGGGTTCGGTCCCGGCCCCGACGACCCCAAGCAACCGGCCGCGCTCGGCCAGGTGTTCACGATGACGAGCCCGGTGACGAATCAGGCCCGCGACGTCACCGTCATCGGCATCAAGAAGCAGGACGTGTTCGCCCAGGGGCCCTTCTACGGCGCGACGGGCATGAAGGCGATGTTCGGGAACCAGTTCGCCATGACCGACGCCATGCTCCAGACGCGCAACGACCCGCTGGTGTCAGCCGATTTGCAGCGCCGCGGCGTCGACAACGGCGTCGAAGCCGTCGACATCGAGTCGGCGGCGCGCCAGCAGTTCTCCGTCATCAGCGGCATCATCAACCTGTTCCGCAGCGACCTCGGCATCGGCGTGGTCGTGGGCATCGCCGGTATCGCCGTCGTGCTCATCCGCTCGGTACGCGACCGCCGTCACCAGATCGGCGTACTGCGCGCCATGGGCTTCGACGCCGGCGAGATCGGCACCAGCTTCCTCGTCGAGGGCGCGTTCGTGAGCGCGCAGGGCCTCCTCGTCGGGATCGGCTTCGGCATCATGACGGTCATCGCAACCAGTCAGGGCAAGTTGCTCAAGGCGTTGATCGGCCAGAAACCGCCGATCATCGCGCCGCCGCCGACGGTGCTGGTGTTGATGGTCGTGCTGTTCGTGGCGTCGCTGCTGGCGGCCGCGCTGCCGGCGCGCAGCGCGTCGAAGATCCCGCCGGCGATCGCGCTACGGCTGGTTGACTGACGTCAACCAGCCGGTCAGGCCTGTGAGGCTTTGACGAGCGCTTCGAGCTTGGCCGCGGCGCGGCCGCTGTCGATCGCCTCGGCGGCCGCCAGCACTCCGTCGGCGATGTCGTCGACCACGCCGGCGACCACGAGTCCCGCCGCGGCGTTGAGCACCACGATGTCACGGTGCGGGCCGAGCTCCCCCGCCAGCACCTGACGGGCCAGCGCGGCGTTGGCCTCGGTGTCGCCGCCCTCGGGCGCGTGACGCTGCAGCTTGAGGCCAAGCGTCTCGGGATCGATGGTGTGCTCGACGACAAACTCGTCGCGGATTTCGAGCACCGTCGACGGTCCGGTGATCGTCAGCTCGTCGAGCCCGTCGTGGCCGTAGACCACCATGGCGCGCTCGGCGCCGTTCGCCTGCAGCACGCGCGCCACCGTCGACGCCATCGACGCGTCGGCCACACCGACGACTTGGCGCTTCACTCCGGCGGGGTTGGCCAGCGGACCGGCGAAGTTGAACACCGTGCGGATGCCGAGTTCGCGGCGCACCGGGCCGGCGTGGCGCATCCCCGGGTGGAAACGCGGCGCCAGCATGAAGCCGATGCCCGTCTCGGTGACGCAGCGCGCCACGGCGTCGCCCGGCAGGTCGACGTTGACGCCGAGCGACTCGAGCAGGTCGGCCGAGCCGCTCGTCGCACTGGCGCGGCGGTTGCCGTGCTTGGCCACCCGGCCGCCGGCGCCCGCCACCGCGAACGCCGACAGCGTGGACACGTTGAACGCCGCGTGCCGGCGCTGCATCGAGCCGCCGGTGCCGCAGGTGTCGATGACGTCGTCTTCGACGCTGAATCCCTCACACGCCGCTTTGAGGGCCCGCACGACGCCGGTGAGCTCCTCGGCGGTGATGCCGTTGAACTGGATCCCGATGAGCAGCGCGCCGATCTGCGCGGGCGTCGCCTCGCCGGCGAGGACCGCGCTGAACGCAGCTTGCGACTGCTCGAGCGTGAGGTCGATCCCCTCGGCGAGGAGGTCGAGCAGCTCGGGCCAGTTCACCGCCGGCGATTCGTTCAATTCACCACCACAGGTCTTGGTTGAGCACACCCTTGGCAATCAGGCCGAGTTGTACCTGCGACGTGCCCTCGACGATCGTGAGCTGACGGGCGTCGCGGTAGTACAGCTCGGTCATGTGGTCTTTCATGTAACCCGCCGCTCCCAGCATTTGTAGCGCGATTCCGCTGGCCCGAACGGCGAGTTCCGAGGCGTAGTACTTCGCCATTGACAGATAGGGGACGAATTCCCGCGTGTACTCGCCCCGGTCGGCCATCCAGGCCGCCCGGTAGGTAAGCAGGCGGGCGGCCTCGATCTCGGTCGCCAGCTTGGCGATCTCCCACTGGATGCCCTGGAAATCGGCGACGGTCTTGGTGAACGCCTCGCGGTGCTTGGCGTAGTCGACGGCGTACATGAGGGCGCCTTCGGCGAGGCCGATGCCGCGGGCGGCCACGATCGGACGCATGGCGTTGAGGCCCTGCATGCACAGCTGGAAGCCGCCGATCGCGCCGATCATGTTGGTGGCGGGCACCCGCACGTTGTCGAGGATCAGCTCGCCGGTGTCGACGCCGCGCACGCCCATCTTGCGGTCGGTCGAGCCGACCGACACGCCCGGCGTGTTGCGGTCGACGATGAACACCGAGATCGAGTCGTGCTCGCGCGACGTCGCCTCTTTCGTCTTGGCGAACACGACGTACCAGTCCGCCTGCACGACGCCCGACATCCAGCACTTGAGGCCGTTGATGACCCACTCGTCGCCGTCCTGGGTGGCGCGGGTGCGCATGCCCATCACGTCGGAACCGGCCTGCGGTTCGGACAGGCCGAAGCCACAGCGCGTCTCGCCCGCCGCGATGCCCGGCAGGTACTTCTGCTTCTGCTCTTCACTGCCGGCGATCATGATCGGGCCGGTTGGGAGACGGGTCAGCAGCAGCATCAAGGCGGCGGTGTTCGAGTACTTCGCCACCTCTTCCATGGCGATGGTGAGCCCGAGGATGCCCGCCCCGCTGCCGCCGTACGCCTCGGGGATGCAAAGCCCGAGCAGGCCGGCGTCGCGGAACACCTCGAAGAGATCTTCGGGGTACTCGCCGGTGTCGTCGATCTCCCGGGCGCGGGGCTTGACCTTGTCCTGCGCCAGGCGGCGAACCGTCTGTTGCAGCTCCTGCATCTCCTCGGACAGCGCAAAATCCATCCGTCGACGCTAGACAACCGGGCGTGATTCGCGCCTATCGGGACAGCGACCTCGAACGGCTCTACGAGATCTGCGTGCGCACCGGCGACGCCGGTCAGGACGCCTGGGATCTCGTGTCCGACAAGCAGCTCTACGGCCACATCTGGGCGGCGCAGTACGGCCTGCTCGAGCCCGAGCACGCCTTCGTGGTGACCGACGCCGACGACGTGGCCGGCGGCTACGTGCTCGCCGCGCTCGACACCCACGCCTTCGAGCAGCGCTGCGACGAGTCGTACTGGCCGGCGCTCCAGGCGCAGTACCCGCAGGGGTCAGGCGAGGGCTTGGACGCGCTGCTCATCGGGATGATCCACTCGCCGACCCACATGCCGCGGGCGATCACCGAGGAGTACCCGTCGCACCTCCACATCGACCTGCTGCCGCCGTTCCAGGGCGGCGGCTGGGGCAAGCGCATGATGGAAACGGCGATGGACTCCCTGCGCGCCGACGGCTCCGTCGGCCTGCACCTCGGCGTGAGCGCCAAGAACACCCGAGCCTTGGGCTTCTACGAGCACCTGGGGTTCCACGAACTCCACGTCTCGCCCATGCTCCACCTGCTCGGCATCCGCCTCTAACCACCCAACCCGGCCGCGCCGATGCCGCCGCCGCGGCCGCCGCCACCCAGGTTTCACGTGCATTTGGGGACGTGGCACCGGCGCATTCCGTCCCTCCAACGTCCCTAACTGCACGTCAAAGCGGGCGACGGGCGGCTTGCTCCAGGAGCCGGAGCACCCGACGACCGGTCGGAATCGGGTTGTCGTGGACCTCGGTCCAGGAGAATCGCCCGCACAGCCACCCCGTCAGCGCGACGACTCGGGTCTGCCGGTTCGCGTCGTAGACCGGCTGGAAACGGTGACCCTCGCCGTCGAGTTCGAGAAACAAGCCGAGCTCGGGCCAACACAGGTCGAGTCGCGCTTCGAGCTCCCCGTGCTCGTTGAACAATTCGAGCTGTCGTGTTGGTGTCGGCACCCCGATGCTGCGCAACAACTGCACCATCAGCGTCTCCAGCAACGACTCGGTCGGCGCGGCACCGGGCGGCCGAACCGCGAGGACTCGGCGCATCAGCGCGACGCCAGCAGTGCGCGCCCGGCTCAGATCAGGCAGCGCCGCCTCGAGTTCGGCAAGGCAAACGTGCCGGCGAAACAGCGCGGATTCGAGCGCCTGCTCCCACTGCACATCGTCCAGGTCAGCGGCGAGATCGACGAGCATCTGCAGACCGTCGACGACTGGGATCCCGCGGACCGAAATGACACGTTCGGCCGGGTACGCCAGTCGCTTGGCGCCCGGACGACGCCCGGACGCCGTCGGGAGCACCAGAAACGACGGACCGACGACGGCCGGACAGTCGACGCGCCGCAGAGTGGCGGCGACGCGACCGGTGTTGACGCCGTTCGCCGCGGCGGCGATTGCCAGCGCCCGCTCCAACGGCGACGGATCCGCCCCGTCGACGTAGGCGCCACGAGCGACGCGGGAAATCGTCCCGGCACTCGCCCGCCACCTGAGCGCGCTCATGGTGTGCGGGGCGCGCCCGTCCCGCGAGGTGAAGTGGTCGTTGGCCACGTCCTCCCCCATCTTTCGTGTGCGTTTGGGGACGTTGTGACGGCGCGATTCGCGCGATCACGTCCCTAACTGCACGTGAATGTGGAAGGGGGAAGCGGAGGCGGGCGGCGGGCCCGCGAGGGACTAGGCGGTCTTGCGGCGCTGGCGCACGATGCGGCGGCGCTCGCGCTCGGTGCAACCGCCCCAGACGCCCTCGCGCTCACGGGCAGCGAGGGCGAACTCCAGGCACGCTTCGCGCACAGGGCACACGTTGCAGATGGCCTTGGCCGCCTCTGCGTCCTCTTCCGTTACCGGGAAGAAGACCTCAGGGTCGATGCCTCGGCAAGCTGCTCGGTTCCGCCAGGTGGCGTTCATCGTGTGGAGTCACATCCTTGGGGGGGTGGGAAGGACCATTCAGTGTCGCCCGTGTCATGCCCACGAGGCCAGGCATTATTCCTGAACATCGGCAGGGCGGGACAAATTCCCAGCACGACTTTCTCTTAATTTTGTGAAGTTTCGTGTCTTTTCGGACACAACCGGAGAAACTCTAGGATCCCCGCCGTGCAATCGGGCCGCCACCTGCTCACGATCGGCCTTTCGGTTGCCGTCATGGTCCCAGGCGTCGTTTTGCGCCTGTCCGGCACCCATGTGGCCGATCCGCTGGCCGCCGTGCTGTTCGGCCTCGCCATCGTCGGAGCGGCCTTCATCCTCAGCTGGGCGGCCGAGGCGGCGCAGCTCGATATTTCCGCCGGTCTGGCGATCGCCGCCATCGCGTTCATCGCCGTGCTCCCCGAATACGCCATCGACCTCGTGTTCGCCATCAAGGGCGGCCACAGCTACGCCGGGGCGGCGTTCAAGGCCTGTCCGTCCCACGACGTCGGCAAGGAGTCGCCCTGCGCCCTCGCCCTGGCCAACATGACGGGCGCCAACCGCCTCCTCATCGGCGTCGGGTGGGCGCTCGTGGTGTTCCTGGCGTGGCGTCAGTACGCCAAGCGGGGCGAGCGTGAGCGCGGCCGGGAAATGCAGCTCGACCGCTCGCACGCCGTCGAGCTCGCCTACCTCGCCGTGGCCACCGCGTACTCGCTGTTCATCGCCCTGCGCCGCTCGATCACCATCTTCGACGCCGCCGTGCTGGTCGGGTTGTTCGTCGCCTACACGATCCGCATCTCCAAAGCGCCGCCCGAGGAGCCCGACCTCGTCGGCCCCGCCGCCTGGATCGGGTCGTTCACGACGGCGCGACGCCGCGCCACGGTGGTCGGGTGCTTCATCGCGGCGGCCGGCGTCATCCTGCTGTGCGCCGAGCATTTCGCCGAAGCGCTCGTGGGGACGGGGGCCCGCCTGGGCGTGAGCGAGTTCCTCCTCGTGCAGTGGCTCGCTCCCCTGGCCTCGGAGGCGCCCGAGCTCCTCGTCGCCGGACTGTTCGCCTGGCGGCTCAACACCAACGGCGGCCTGGGGACGCTGGTGTCGTCGAAGGTCAACCAGTGGACGCTGCTGGTCGGCACGCTCCCGCTCGCCTTCGCCGCCGCCTCCGGGTCCTGGCACGGCCTGCCGATCGACGCCCTGCAGCGCGAGGAGCTGTTTCTGACCGCTGCGCAGTCCGCATTCGCCGTCGCCGTCTTGAGCAACCTGTCGATGTCGACGCGCGAGGCGTGGCAGCTGTTCGGGCTGTTCGCGGCGCAGTTCGTCGTCAACGCCGTGGGGCCCGAGTCGATACATGGCCGCATGCGGGTCGGAACCGCGATCATTTACCTCTTGCTTGCCGCCCGAGAGTTCTACGTCCAACGCGACGCCTTCATCCCGCTGATGCGTGACGGCTTCCGCACGAGTTACGAGGAGCTGGCACGCGATGAGGTTTGATCGGGCCGAGAACCTGGCGCGTCTCGGCACCGACTCCTTCGACATGCTCGTCGTGGGCGCCGGCATCACCGGCGCCGGCGTCGCCCTCGACGCCGCCACCCGCGGCCTGTCCGTCGCCCTGGTGGACAAGGGCGACTTCGCGTCGGGCACGTCGTCGAAGTCCTCGAAGCTGGTGCACGGCGGCCTGCGGTACTTGAACCAGCGCGAGTTCCGCCTCGTGTACGAGAACCTGCACGAGCGCCAGCGGCTGCTCAACAACGCGCCGCACCTCGTCTCCCCGCTCCCCTTCCTCATCCCGATTCTCGGCAAGGACAGCGCCGGCAACGCCGCGCTGTCGAAGATCTACTCAGGCGTCCTGCGGACCTACGACCTCACCGGCGGCATCCGCATCGGTCATCGCTACAAGAAGCTCACCAAGGACGAGGCCTTCGCCCACCTGCCGACGCTGCGCCCCGACCGCCTCGCCTCGGCGTTCCTGTACTGGGACGCCCGCGCCGACGACGCCCGCCTCACGCTCACCATCGCCCGCACCGCGGCGCAGCAGGGCGCGGTGGTGGCGAACTACGCGCCCGTCGCGTCGCTGCTCAAGGACAGCGGCCGCATCCGCGGCGCCGTGCTCGAGGACGGCACGACCATCCGCGCTAGCTGCGTCGTCAACGCCACGGGCGTGTGGGCCGATCACCTGCAACGCCTCGACGGCTCCGCCGAACCCGTCCACATCCGCCCGGCCAAGGGCGTGCACGTGACGGTGAGCAAGGACAAGGTGCCCGCCGACATCGCGGTGGTGCTCAACGTGCCCGGCGACCGCCGCTCGATCTTCGTGGTGCCGTGGGGCGACAAGGTGTACCTCGGCACCACCGACACCGACTACGACGGCCCGATCGAGAACCCCACCTGCACCGCCGAAGACGTCGAGTACATCTTGCGGGCCGTGAATGCCGCCACCACCGCAACGGTGACCAACGACGACGTCATCGGCACGTGGGCCGGCCTGCGCCCCCTGATCGCCGATGCCAAGTCGACGCGCACCGCCGACCTGTCGCGCCGGCACAGCGTCACCACGTCGCCCGCCGGCATGGTGACGGTGACGGGCGGCAAGCTCACCACGTATAGGCAGATGGCGGAGGACACCGTGGATGTCGTGACCAAACACCTCGGCGTGAAGACGCGTTGCAAGACGAAGCGCTTCAAGCTGCTCGACGACCGCGCCGAGGTCGACGCGCTGGCCCGCACCGACGACCTGGCCGCGCCCCTCGTCGCCGGCCTCGAGTACCGGCGCGCCGACGCGGTGTTCGCCGCCCGCCACGAAATGGTGGTGTCGTTGACCGACGTGCTGGCCCGGCGCACCCGCGCCCTCCTGCTCGACCGCGACGCCGCGGTCGCCGCCGCGCCCGACGTGGCCGCGCTGATCGCCCCCGACCTCGGCTGGTCACCCGACGACGTGCGCGCGCAGGTCGACGAGTTCCGCCGCATCGCCGCCGCCGAAGACCAGGCACAGCACGCATGAGTGCGACCAACCGCGGCGCGCCGACGCCCCCGATCGCCTTCGCCGGCTCCGACGTCACCGCCCGCTTCGCGTCGGCCGCCGTCACGATCCCCGGCGACGTCGTCACGCGCCTGCGCGACGCGTGCGCCACCGTCGACGACGCCAACGCCATCGCCGAAGCCGGCCGCGACTGGTGGCCCGTCGCCATGCACTGGGCGCTGCACGGCGAGACGCCGGCGCGCGCCGGGGTGCTGGCGCGCCCGACGTCGACCGACGAAGTGGCGGCGGTGTTGCGCATCTGCAACGACGCCCACGTCCCGGTGACGCCCGTCGCCGGGCGCAGCGGCGTGTGCGGCGCGTCGATCCCGGTCTTCGGCGGCGTGGGTCTCGACCTCACCGCCATGACGGGCATCGTCGACGTCGACGACGCGTCGCTGCTCGTCACCGCCCGCGCCGGCACCTTCGGCGACGTGTTCGAAGACGAATTGCGCGCCGCCCACAACCTGACGTGTGGGCACTGGCCGCAGTCGATCAACCTGTCGACCGTCGGCGGCTGGGCCGCGTGCCGCGGCGCCGGCCAGTACTCGACGCGCTACGGCAAGATCGAAGACATCGTGCGGGGCCTCGAGGTCGTGCTCGCCAACGGGACGGTCGTGCACACCGGCGGGCGCGGCCCGCGCCAAGCCGTCGGCCCCGACCTCAACCAGTTGTTCGTCGGCTCCGAAGGCACCCTCGGCGTCATCACCGAAGTGCAGATGCGGGTCCACCCCGTCCCCACCGGCGAGGCCAAGGCGGCCTTCGGGTTCGAGTCGTTCGCCGCCGGCCTCGAAGCGTGCCGCCTCATCCTGCGGGCCGACGCCAACCCGGCCGTGCTGCGCCTCTACGACGCCCGCGAGAGCCGCCGGCACTTCGCCACCCCGCGGGGTCAGTGCGTGCTGCTCGTGCTCGACGAAGCCGCGCCCCCGCTCGTGGCCGCCAACCTGGCCGTCGCCGAAGACGCCTGCGCCAGGGAAGGCGCCGAGTTGCTCGACGCCCATCTCGTCGACCACTGGCTCGAGCGGCGCAACGACGTCGCCGGGTTGGAGGCAGCCGTGCGCAACGGCCTCGTCGTCGACACCACCGAGATCTCGGGCCGCTGGCGCGACCTACCGGCCATCTACGACGCGGTCGTCGCCGCCATGGACGCCCTGCCCGGCACCGTGGCCGTGACGTCACACCAGAGCCATGCCTACACCGACGGCGCCTGCCTGTACTTCACGTGGGCCGGCCAGCCGAGTCAGGAGACGGGCGGCGTCGAGGGCTACTACAACGCGGCGTGGGACCTGATCACCAACACCGTGCTGGCCCACGGCGGTGCGCTGTCACACCACCACGGCGTCGGGCTCAACCGCTCGCGCTTCCTGGTCGACGCCCTCGGCCATCCCGGCTACGACGTGCTGTGCGGCATCAAGGCGGCGCTGGACCCCAACGGCATCCTCAACCCCGGCAAGTTCTTCCCGTCGACGTGGGGACCGGTCCCCTGGCACTAGACGCCGTTGCCGTTCGCCGCGGGGCGCTGGGCGTGCTGATGTTCGTCGCGCCCGCGTATGCGATCGCGCTCGCGCTGCGCAACACCGACTCGTCGTTCTGGTTGGTGTTCGTCGCCGCGCTCTTCTTCGGCTCGAGCTTCGGCGGGTACGCCGCGGCGCGCGACAGGCCGCCGAACCCGTTCTGGCACGCGGCGATCGCGGCGGGCAGCGGGCTCGGCGTCGTGCTCGTCGGAGCGTTGCTGTTCCAAGCCGTGCAGGGCGACCTGTCGTTGGCCGCGGTACTCACCGCGCTGGTCATCCTGCAGATCGGTATCGGGTTCGGCTGCCTCGGCGGCCTCCTCGCCGAGAAGGGGTTCCGTCCGAAATGAAGCGTGTGCTCGTCGTCGACGTCGGGACGTCGTCGGTGCGGTCGTCGGTGGTCGACGAGAACGGCAAGGTCGCGGGCTTGCACCAGGTGCCGACGCTGCCGGCGTCACCGGAACCCGGCCAGGTCGAGTTCGACCCGCACGCCGTGGCCGACGCGGCGCGTCACACCGCGCTCGAGGCGCTGCGCGACGCGGGCGCCAGCGGCGTGGACGCCGTCGGCATCACCAACCAGCGGGCATCGACGGTGGTGTGGGATCGGATGACGGGCAAGCCGGTCGGGCCCGGCATCGGCTGGCAGGATCTGCGCACCGTGGTCGACTGCCTCGTGCTGCAGGGCCAAGGCATTCGGGTGGCGCCCAACGTGTCGGCGACCAAGGTCGGCTGGTTGCTCAACCAGTTCGACGCCGAGCGCGATCGCGACTTGTGCTTCGGCACGGTCGACTCGTGGATCGCGTGGTCGCTGTCGGGCGGCGACACCCACGTAATCGACGCCACCAACGCCGGCGTCACCGGTATGGTCGACACCAGCGTCACGCGCTGGGACGACGCCGTGCTCTCCGCCATCGGCATCCAGCACACGTTGCTGCCCACGATCGTCGACACCGCCGGCGTGTGCGGCACCGCCACCTTCCTCCCCGGCCACCCGCCCATCGCCGCCCTCGTGGGCGATCAGCAGGCGTCGCTGGTCGGTCAGGGCTGCGTGCAGCCCGGCGTCGCCAAGATCACCTTCGGCACCGGCGGGATGCTCGACGTGGTCACCGGCTTCGATCGCCCGACCAAGGCGACGCGTTCGGCCGCCGGCTGCTTCCCCATCGTCGCCTGGCGCCACGCCGGCGAGACGGTGTGGGGCCTCGAAGGCGTGATGCTGTCGGCGGGCACGTGCGTCGAGTGGTTGCGCGACGACCTCGGCGTCATCGCGACCGCGGAGGAGTCCGACGCCGTCGCCGCGTCCGTCGCCGACACCGGCGACGTGTGGTTCGTGCCCGCCCTGCTCGGCTTGGGCACGCCGGAGTGGGACTTCGGCGCTCGCGGCGGCCTGTTCGGCCTCACCCGCGGCTCGACCCGCGCCCACGTCGTGCGCGCCGTGCTCGAAGGCATCGCCCACCGCGGCGCCGACCTGGTCGAGGCCGCCGAAGCCGACTTCGGCCAACCGCTGCGCGCCATCCACGTCGACGGCGGCATGTCGGGCAACGCCACCTTCGTGCAAGCCCTCGCCGACGCCTGCGGCCGCCCGATCGAGGTGTCGCCCGAACGCGAAGCGACGACGCTCGGCGCCGCCTATCTGGCGCTCGTCGCCATCGGCGCCATCGCCTCCATCGCCGATCTCGCGGCGCGCTGGCAGCCGTCGCACGTCGTCACACCGTCGGGCCGCCCGTCGCAACGCGACCGGTGGAAGCAAGCCGTGGCCCGCGCGGCCAAGACGATCCCCGAGCTCTCCGGAGTCGAGTTCTGAGGCGCATCCGCAAGGCGACCTTTCGCGATGCCCAGGCGATCGACCGCATGGTCGCCGCCATGCCGCCGCTGCTGCGCGACCTGCACGATTGGGTCAACGGCGCCGACGCCCACGTCGTGCTGGTCGACGGCGACGAGGTGCTGGCGTTCGCGGCGCGCATGCGCCACCGCGCGCACCCCCAACGCGACTTGGCGGCGGTGTATCCAGCCGGCAGCGACGACGCGAGCGCGCTCTACAACGCCGTGCGCGGCCGCCGGAACCCGCTGAAGGTGCGCATCCCGGCTGACGACACCGCCGGCATCGCGGCGGCCATCGCCACCGGCTTCAAGGAACGCATCCGGTCGGCCACCTACAAGGTCGCGGCTTACAAGTTCACCGGCGACACCGGCCTGGCCGTCGAAGCGATCGAGGGCGACGCCACCCGCGAGTTCCTCGACGCGCTCGCCGTGCTGTACATGGACTCGCACCGGTGGGACCCGCCGGCGGTGCTGCGGCGCAAGTACGTGCGTGACGCGATGGCGGCGGGGGCGCAGCACATGGCGCTGGTGCGCGACGCGGCGGGCGAGGTGATCGGTGTCGGCGTGGCGCATGCATCCGACGACCCCAACGTTGCCGCCGATATCGCGCTCGTGGGTCCGCTCGACCAGTCCCATCGCGACGCGGATGCCATCACCCGCGCCTTGCTGTCACACCTGGCGACGTTCTACGCGTTCGGCGACGCACCGCTGTGGTTCGAGATCGACACCGGCGAGGGCACCAACGAGGCGCTGGCCCGAGTGGTCACGCCCCACGCGTCGCCCGAAGAAGAGGTCGTGATCCTTACCAGCGACTGATTGGGTACAGGATCCGTGTGACTGACGAGCCTTCTCGCGAAGCGCGCATCGCGCGCGTCTTCGTCGAACTGACCGACACCCTCGTCGAGGACTTCGACGTCATCGACCTGCTGACCATCGTGACCACGAGTTGCGTCGACGTGCTGGGAGCCGATGCGGCGGGCCTCCTGCTCGCCACCGGCAACGGCGAACTCAAGCTGGTGGCGTCGTCGTCGGACGAGGTACAGCTCGTCGAGCTGATCGCCCTCCAGGCGCAGGAGGGCGCGTGCTACGAGGCGTTCCACAGCGGCACGTCGGTCGGCGCCGCCGACCTCCAGGACGAACTGCGGCGCTGGCCGCTGTTCGCCGCGGCCGCGCTGGCGATGAACTTCCGCTCCGTGCACTCGCTGCCGCTGCGGACCCGCGGCGGGCTCATCGGCGTGCTCGGCATGTTCGACTGCGAGGTCGACGGCTTCTCGCCCGACGATCTCGTCGTGGCGCAGTCCTTCGCCGACGTCGCGACGCTCACGGTGTTGCAACACCGCGCGGTGGTCGAGCAACAGGCCGTCACCAACCAGCTCGCCGACGCGTTGAACAGCCGCGTCGTGATCGAACAGGCCAAGGGCGTGATCGCCGGCCAGACGGGCTGGCCGATGGAAAAGGCGTTCGACGCCCTGCGCCGTTACGCCCGCGGCAATCGCCACAAGCTCGTCGACGTCGCCGCCTCCATCATCGACGGGCGGATCAAGGTCGAGGATCTGGACTGAGGCGCTCGAGCTCGCCCGCCTCTTTGAGCAGGCGACTCACCACCCGTGACGGCTGGACGACCACGAGCTTCTTGCCCGCGGCGGTCGCCGCCGCGTGCGCTTCGAGCAGGCACGCCAGTCCGGCGGACTCGATGAAGGTGACCTCCGCCATGTCGACGTAGATCTCTCCGTCGCCGATCTCGGCCACCGTCGACAGTGCGGAGCGCAGCGGTGCGGCCGTGGCCGCGTCGATGTCGCCGCTCACGGCCAGCGTCGTGCGGCCATACGCCGACGTCATGCCGATCCCGAATTCCATGAATGCCCCATTCCGCGCGTGATCCAATACGCGGAGACGGGGTCTCGGGCTCCGATTGGGCAGTTTAGGCCGAGTAGCGCGCCAGCACGCGCCTGGCCGCCTTGGCCAGCGCGTCCTTCTTGGCCGCGGGGCGGTTGACCACGACGTCGGGGCCGAGGCGCAGCAGCAACCGGTCGAGGAACGCGTCGCCCGACACCGTCAGCGTGATGCGCAGCTTTCCGCTCTTCAACTCGTCGACGGACTCGACCGGATAGTTCTCCGTCACCCAGCGCCCATGCGGGCCGACGGTGATGGTGACGGTTTCGGTGTCAGCCCCGGGTGCGGGTTGCACGTGGCCCTTCTGCTGGGACTTCTTGGGGCGCGCCGGCGCCTTGCCGGTGGGGTGCAGCGCCTCGATGCGGTCGACGCGGAACGTCAGCACCTTGTCGGCTTGATGGCAGAACGCTTCGAGGTACCAGTGGCCGGCGTCGTTGAACACCGAGATCGGGTCGACGGTGCGCGTCGAGATGGTGTCCTTGGCCGCGGAGTAGTGCGTGATCTCGATCTGCTCGACGTTGTCGACAGCGCGCTGCACCTCGTCGAGCAGCAACGGGGCGTCGAGTTCGACGGCGACGCCGCCGTCGGCGCCGCCGAGCGACGCCGACAGCTTGTCGAGCGCCCGCGCCAAGGGACCAGACGTCTCGTTGCCCGGCACCGCCAGCAGCGTGCGGCCGGCGGTGAGCAACGACAGCGCGTCGTTGGCCGTCAGCTGGCGGGGGCGGTGGAAGTACTCGGGGATGCGCGCCTCGACGACGTCGTCGACGATCAGCACGTCGATGAGTTGATCGGGCGAGTACGGCGGCAGGCCGCACATCGACACCAGCATCAGGTCGCGCTCGACGTCGTCTTCGCTCATCGAGAACTGCTCGGCGATCTCGCTCAGCTTGGCGTTCTGGCGCGCCGCCAGCCACGTGACCATCGCCAGCAGCCGCCGGAAGCGCAGGCCGGGGTCGCGCTCAGCCACGGGCCAACTCCTCCAGGTGCGCCACGAAGTCGGCGACGACTTCGGGCGGCGAGACGACCACCGCGTGGTCGAGGTAGCCGTAGAGCCACGAGCGAAACCCGTCGCGCGACGTGATGTGCAGGCGCACGCGGATCGAGCCGTCGTCGCGTCGCTCGACGACGAAGTCTTCGCCGAGGTCGTTGATGGCGCCGCGCGCCCAACCGGCGTCGACGTCGACGAGGACCTCTTCGAGGTCGTCCTGGGGATACATGTTGAACTGGCGACCGGGTAGCGCACCGGCGAGGTCGAACCCGCTCGGCGTCGGCGTGGCGGTGCCGTCGTCGCCCACGACCACCGCGCCGTCGATGCGATCGACGCGGAAGAGCCGTTCGTGCTGGCGCCCGGCGTCCCACCCCGAGACGTACCAGCGGCCGTTGCGAAAAGCGACACCCCACACGTGCACTTCGCGGCGCTCACCGCGGTAGTCGAAGAAGGCGGGGGCGCGGCGGCGCCACGCGTCGAACAAGTCGATCAAGCCGTCGTCGGTGGGAAGCGCGGCGAGCGACGGCCCGCTGCTCGCACCTTCTCCCAGCTTCCACAGGGCGTCGCGGCCGCTGTCGTTGTCGATGTTGACGGCGGCCACTGCAAGGTTGAGCGCGACGCGCTCGTCGTCGGTGAGGTCGAGCGCCGGCAGGTAGTAGGCGTCGGGGTCGATGCGGTAGGCGCTCCCGCCGTCGGACTGCGGCACGACTTCGAGGGGCACACCTTCGGCCCGCAGCGTCTTCTTGTCGCGCTCGAACGCGGCGCGGCGCGACTCGCCGCGTTCGGGGTAGCCGCCGACCTCGTCGGCGATCTCGTCGAGGGTGAGCGGGCGGCGAGTCGTCAGCAGCAACGCGACGATGTTGGTGAGCCGCTCGACCTTGTCCATGCGGCTCGCAAACTACATGCCTGGAAGTCGTTGTTCGACGGTCAATATCTCGGCCCACAGGTCGCCGTGCTGCTCGACGCGGGCGAGCACGTCGGCGGCGGTGAAGCACAGATCGTCCGCGAAGTCGGCGGCGACCACTTCGTCCCAGGTGACGGGCGTCGACACCGTCGGCTGGGGCCGGGCGCGCAATGAGTACACGCCGATGGTCGTCTTGAACGACGCGTTCTGGAGCCAGTCGATGAGGACCTTGTCCTTGCGCTTGTCCTTCTCTTGGGTCGTCACGATCAGGTCGGGGTGCCACTTCTCGAGGAGTTGCGCGATGGCGAGCGAGAACGCCCGCGTGTCTTCGAAGTCACACGGCGTGTGCAGCGGCACGTACACCTGAAGACCCTTGCTGCCGCTCGTCTTCGGCCACGCCCGCAAGCCCAGATCGCCGAGGGCGTCGCGCAACCACAGGCCGACCTGGCAGCACTCGACGATGTCGGTGCCCTCGCCCGGGTCGAGGTCAAACACAACGTGGTCGGGTTGGCGGATGTGGTCGGCGCGGGCCAGACCGGGGTGAATCTCGATGGCTGCCAGGTTGGCGGCCCACACCAGCGCCGCGGGTTCTTCGATGCGCGGGTAGTTGATGACCGACGAGCCGTCGCGCTCGCCGCCGGCGAGCGTCATGGTGGGCACCCACTCGGGCGTGTGGCTCGGCGCGTTCTTCTCGAAGAAGTACTTGCCGTCGACGCCGTCGGGATAGCGCTTGAACGTGATCGGCCGGCCCGCGAGGTGCGGCACCATCACCGGCGCGATGCGGGCGTAGTAGTCGATCACCTCCGCCTTGGTGAAGTGCGCCTCGGGGTAGAGGACCTTGTCGAGGTTGGAGAGCGTGAGTCGCCGGCCGGCGACGTCGACCTCAACCTTCGCTGGCGGCGGCACGCTTGTCTCGGGCGGCCTGCACGCTCGCTTCGAGCGCGGCCATGAGGTCCTCGACCTTCGTCGGCGGTTCGACGTCCGCGTGCACGACGATCTCCTCGCCCTCGTCCTTCTGGCGGATGAGTTCCATCACCTTCTCGCGGTAGGTGTCCTCGTACCGGTCGGGGTCGAACTTCTCCGTCAGCGATTCGATGAGCGCTTCGGCCATCTTGAGCTCGCGCTCGGACAGCTCGGTTTCGATGCCGGGCACGTCGAGGGTTTCGATCGGCACGACCTCGTCGCCGTAGAGCAACGTCGAGATGACCAGCGCGCCCTGCGAGGCCCGAACCGCCGCCAGGTACTCCTTGGTGCGCATCACGAACTTGGCGATGCCGACCTTGCCGGTGCTCTCGAGGCTGCGGGCGAGCAGCGCGTAGGCCTTCTCGGCCCGCGTGTCGGGCACGAGGTAGTACGGATGGTCGAAGTAGACGGGGTCGATCTGGTCGAGGTCGACGAACTCGAGGATGTCGATGGTGTGGGTAGCGACGGGGTCAAGGCCGTCGAGCTCTTCGGGCTCGATGACGACGTACTGGCCGGGACGCACCTCGTAGCCCTTGACGATCTCGTCGAAGGGAATCTCGACGCCTTCCTCGGCGCAGAACCGCTTCTGCTGGATGCGGCTGTGGTCCTTGGCGTGCAGCTGGTTGAAGCGGACGTCCTTGGGCGACACGGCCGTCATCATCTTCACGGGCACGTTGACCAAGCCGAAGCTGATCGCGCCGCTCCAAAGTGAACGCGGAGGCATGCCCGTATTCTTGCCGAATGGCTGACTGGGCTCGTCCCGTTGTGCACTGGGCGCTCGAAGCGCGCGACGCGGAAGCGATGAAGGCGTTCTACGGCGCGCTGTTCAACTGGAAGATCGGCGACGGTCCGATCATGACGGTCGAGCCCGGCATCGGCGGCCCCGAGCCCGGTCCCGGCGGCCACATCGCGCAGCACCCGGAGCGCCTCGGGTTCTCGCTCTACGTGCAGGTGCGCGACATCGGCGATTCGTTGGCGCGCGCCGTCGAACTCGGCGGTTCCAAGCAATCAGACCCCTTCGACGTCCCCGGCGGCCCGACCATCGCCTTCATCACCGACCCCGAAGGCAACCCGCTGACCCTCGTGCAGCAGTGACCGTGTGTCAGCCGCCGATGTCTGTGTAGCGCTTGGTGCGGATGGTGCCGCGGTCGATGAGTTCGTCGAAGGCGAGTTGGATCGGGTCACTGACGATGCGCGCGTTGAACTCGTCGATGTCGGGCTCGTCGGCCCACAGAACCACCACCAGCCACTCGCCGTCGTCCGCTTTGGCCGTGGTGCGCCGCAGATAACCCTGCGAGTTGGGGAAGACCTCGGTCTGCACGGCCTTGTCCGCCGCCAGGAACGACTCGTCGTCCACGTCGGCGAGCAGGCGAAACGTCGTGATCTCCAGGACCATGGCACGAGGTTGTCACACCGTCCTGCGACAATCGGAGGATGCCGTTGGGAGCCGCACCGCTAGACGACGTGGCCGAGCGCCTCGCCGCGATCCTGGCCGGCACGGCCGGCGTGGCGACCGACTCCGACGACGGCGATCTGGTCATCGACGGCGACCTCGTGCCGCGCCCGCTCACCCCCGCGCCCGCCGCGCCGCCCGAGGTGTGGGCCGTCGACGGCGGCCAGGCGCTGGTGCGCGACGCCCGCTGCCTGCAGGTCTACGTGGTGCGCGCCGGGCGGTGCTGCTTCGTCGACCGGGTGGCCAAGGTGGAAGACGAGGGCGAGCTGCGGGCCCACCTCGTGGGCCTCGGCCAGCGCGCCGTCGAACTCGCCCGGCTCGACGGTGGCCTGGCGCTGCCGGCCAACACCGCGATCGACGTCAACCTCCTGCGCGAGCGCATCGAGTGGGACGGTATCGAGCGCACCATTCAGGAGGCGTGCGCCGGCGCGCTCGTGCTCGTCGACGGCGACCTGCGGCCCGACCCGCGCCTGCCCGTCGGCTGGGTGACCGACCTGTTGACGGGGGCGGCCGAGCGGGGTGTCACTGTGGTCGGCGTGACCAAGCACACGTCGCTTGCCCGCGGCGGCGCACCCCTCATCGGCCAGCTCGAGGCCGAGGCCGAGATCACCCTCGGCGCCCGCGCCCGCTGGTGGGCCCGCGTCGGTCACTCCCCCGCCGAAACCGGCGTGCCCTTCACCGTCGTGGCCGCCCGCCTCGATCCCGACGCGCCGTACTCGTTCCGCCTCGACGTCGGGCCCGGCGCCGACCCCGAACTCGCCGTCGCCCAAGTGGCCACCGTCGCCGACGACGCGGCCTTCCCCGGCTACCCGTATCCGCTCACCGTCGCCGACCGGCTCGCCGCCTGCCCGCCGTGGCTGCGCGAGGAAGCGTGGATGAGCATCGAGGAGCGGCTGCACGTCGCCGGGGTGCGCGCCGACGTGTTGCACCGCGCCTTCACCGATCGCCACCGCATGATGGAGCGCGCCTCGTGACGACGGCCCACACCCGCGGCCGGCTGTTCGGCAAGAACGTCCTCGAAGGCGTGTTCCGCGCCGCGCCCGACGACGACCTGTTCCTCGGCGAGCTGCTCGTCGCCATCGACGACGCCACCAGGCGCCGCTATCTGTTCCGCGTCGTCGACGTCACCTACGGCCACGAGCACCGCGAGCCGGGCTGGGCCGAGCGCGTCGCCGGCACCATGCTGGCCGACGACGCCCGCGACGACGCCGGCGCCCACCCGCTGTACGAGGCGGAACGACGGACGTACCGCGTCGCCGACTGCCGCTGCCTCGGCTACCTCACTCCCGATGGCAAGGAGTTCCGCAAGCCCAAGTCGCTGCCGACGCAGTTCTCCCGCGTGGTGTCGCCCGAGGCCACCGACCTGGCGTTCCTCGAACGCTCGATGGGCGACCTGCACGTCGGCGTGCTGCGCTCGGGCGAGACCACCGTCGACGTGCCCGTCGGCATCAGCGGCGAGAGCCTGGCCAAGCACGTCGGCGTGTTCGCCACTACCGGCATGGGCAAGTCGAACCTGATGATGGTGCTCGCCGGCGCCGCCATGCAGGCCAACGGCCGCTACGGCCTGCTGATCATCGACCCGCACGGCGAGTACCGCAGCGAACTGGCCCGTCACCCGTGGGCGCAGCGGCGGCTGCGCACGTACTCGAGCGTCAAGGCGCCGAACGTGTCCGCGCTGCGGGTGTCGCTCGGCGAGATGACGAGCGACGATTTGCGCACCGCCACGGGCGACACGTCGCGCGCCCAGACCGAAGGCCTGTTCGAACTCGAACGCTTCTACTCGTCGCAGTACCCCGGCCTGTCGTGGCTGCTGCCCTTCGCGCAGCTCGACGACCTCGTGGGTTTCCGCGACATCGACCTCGGCAAGTCCGTGGCGTTGTCGACGCTCCAGGTCCTGCACCGCCGCGCGCGGCGCATCTGCAACCTCGACGCCATCAGCGCCGATGCCGACGTGTCGGTGGCCAACCAGATCGAACGCGACCTGCGCGAGGGCAAGGTCGTGCTCGTCGACGCCAGCGGCTTCGACTCGACCGAAGAGTTGCTGGTGGCGTCGTTCCTCACGCGCCGGGTGCTCGAGTCGTGGCAGCAGCAATTCCTCGACGACCGCAACGCCCACGCCAGCCTGCCCACCGTCGCGGTGGTGCTCGAAGAGGCCCAGCGCGTGCTGGCCAAGGCCAACGACGCCGATGTGAACGTGTTCCCGCGCGTGGCGCGCGAAGGCCGCAAGTTCAAGGTCGGCCTCGTCGCCGTCACCCAGCAGCCCAAGCTGGTCGATGCGGAGCTCCTCAGCCAGTTCAACACCTTCTTCATCCTTGGCCTCGCGGATGAGCGCGACCGCAACATCCTGCGCGGCTCGGCCAAGCAGGACCTCTCGGCGCTGCACACCGAGATCCAGACGCTCATGCCCGGCGAGTGCCTGCTCGCCGGCGTCGACACGCCTTTCGCCGTGCCCGCCACGATCGACCTGTGGTCCAACGCCTTGCGCGACGCCACGCCCCCGCCCGAGCCGCGCCCGGAGGCGTCGGTGAACGTTTCGGCGATGTTGGACTGATGCGCATCGTCGCGTTGGGAGACGCGCACCTCGGCCGCATCAGCGGACCCGACACCACCAACGGCGTCAACACCCGCGAGCTCGACTTCGACGACTCGTTCCGCCGCAGCGTCGACCTGGCGCTCGAGCAGCAGCCCGACCTGTTCGTGTGGCTCGGCGACATCTTCGATCGCCCCAACCCGTCGTACCGCTCGTATCTCGTCGCCCAGCGGGAGCTGAGCAAGATTCGCGAGCACGGGATCCCGCTGGTCAGCATCAGCGGCAACCACGACACGCCCCGCGTCGTCGGCACCGGCACCCCGTACCGCCCGCTCGAAGACGTCTTCACCGGGTTCAACTTCGCGCCCGGCTTCGAGTACCGCACCTTCGAGTACCCCGGCCTGCGGGTCCACTGCGTGCCGCAGATGGCCAACGTCGACCAGACGCTCGAAGCGCTCGCCGCGGTCAAGGCCAATCGCAGCAACGACCGCGTCAACCTGCTGCTCACCCACCCGCGCCTCACCCAGGTCGAGCCCAAGTTCGCCGACCTCAACGAGATCACCGTCGACGCGTCGCTGCTCGACTGCGACCTCGTGCTGCTCGGCCACTACCACACGTTCAAAGAAGTGAACCGGGGCATGTGGTACGCGGGAGCCACCGACGGCTTCGACTTCTCCGACGAGTACGACACCCCCAAGGGCGTCGTCGTCCTCGAGACCGACACCGGCGCCATGAAGCACGTGGCCCTCGGCGGCCGCCGCCCGATGGTGATGCCCGACGTCGTCCACGCCCTCGGCCTCGGTCCCGACGAGGTGACCGAGCGGGTCGCGGCGGCGGTGGCCAGCGCCCCCGAAGGCGCGGTGGTGAAGGTCATCGTCGAGGGCGTCGCCCCCGAGGTGTGGGTGCAGACCGACCCGCGGGTGTGGCGCGAGGCCAGCACGCAGTGCCTGCGCGTCAAGGTCGACGCCCGGCTCATGCACGCCGGGGTGCAGGTGCAGAACCTGCCCGAGCTCAGCGGGGTGCAGGCGCGCTTCGAGGAGTGGATGAAGCCCCAGGAACTGATCGGCGTCGACCGCCACGCCATCGTCGAGCGCGGCAAGGACTATTTGGCCAACGCCGTCACCGAAGCCGAATGATCGTCCGCCACCTCTACCTCCAGAACTACCGGGTGTACGAGGGCGTGTGCGAGCTCGACCTGCCCGAAGGCCTCGTCGGGGTCTACGGCCCCAACGGCGCCGGCAAGAGCTACCTGATCGAGGCGATTCCGTGGGCGTTGTACGGCCACGCCCGCGGGCCCGTCGAGGAGGTGCGCACCACCGGCGTCAACGACGAGTGCGTCGTCGAGATCACCTTCGAGCACGAAGGACAGACCTACGTGGCGCGCCGCACGCTCAAAGGCGGGCTCAAGCCGAAGCACGACGCCGTCATGCACTGCAACGGCCAGCAGGTCGCCATCGGGGCGCGCGACGTGTCCCGCTACGTGCAGTCGGTCATCGGCATGAACGAGAAGGGCTTCCTGGCGTCGGTGTTCGCCGAGCAGAAGCAGCTCGCGGCGCTCTCGGCCCAGCAGCCGGGCGACCGCCGCCGCCTCGTCCTCGACCTGCTCGGCATCACGCCGATCGAAGCGGCGGTCAAGAACGTGCGCCGCGACGCCAAGGACGCCGCCGCGATCCTCGAGTCGATCGAGGGCGTCGCCTCCGACCTCGAAGCGCTGGCGACCGAGCGCGACGACGCCATGGCCAAGGCGGGCGTCGCCGAGGCCGAGCAGATCACCGCCGACGAGGTCGCCCGCGTCGCCGTCGAGAAGGCAGAAGAGGCCCGCGAGCGTTTCGCCGAGATCAGCAGCACGATCGAAGAGGGCAAGCGGGTCAAGGCGCAGTTCGACAAGCTCGACGCCGACGTGCAGAAGCTCGAAGCGCACGCCGCCACACTCGCCACCGCCCGCGAGGAGCTGGCCGCCCTCGGCGACACCGCGGCCGCGCTCAGCGCCGCCCGCGAGGCGCACGCCGCCGTGACCGCCCTGGCCAAGGCGCAGGCCACCTTCGACGCCGCGGCCGCCGCGCTCGCCAAAAGCGGTTCCGCGGAACCGCCCGACGACACCGCCGCGATCACGACGCGCCAAGCGGCGTCGGCTGCCGCGGAAACGGCGGCGGGCCTGGTCGCCACCGCCCAGGCGCTGCAAGCCAACCTCCGCGCCGCGCAGGCGAACCTCGAGCGCACCGACGCCCTCGAAGGCGACGCCGACTGCCCGACCTGCGGCCAGCCGCTGGGCGATGCGTTCGCAGAGGTGCGGGCCCACCGCGTCGCCGAAGTCGCCGCGGCGCGCGACGCGGCGAGCGACGCCACTGCGAAGGCCAAGGCGGCCCAAGCCGAGGCGAAGGCGCTCGCCGCCGCGGCCGAGGTCGCCGAGCGTGAGCTGGCGGCAGCGCGCGCCGCGTGGGACAACGCGGCCAAGCTCGTCGCCGCCGAGCGCGCCGCCGCCGACGCGCTCGCCCGCGCCCGGGAAGCCGCCGCGGGGCGCGAGGAGCTCGCCGCCGGACTGGCGGCGTGCGAGCAGGCCGACCGGCGCGCCCAGCAGCTCGTCGGCGAACTCAGCCGCGCCGAGGTCGTCGCCGCCGAGCTCACCACTGCGCAGCGCGAGCGCGACGAGGTCGCCCGCGACCTCGAGGCGCGCCGCGCCGCCGCCAAGGCACACGGCTTCACCGCCGCCGGTCTGGCCGAGGCCGACGAGACCCGGCGTGTCACCGCCGCCGCGGCCGCCGAGGCATCCGAGCGCGCCAAGGCCGCGGCGGTCGCACTCGGCCAGGCGCGGGGCCGGGCGCAGGAGAAGGACCTCGCCTACGCCCGGGCGCAGGAACAGCACGCCCGCATCGAGCCGCAGAAGGTCGAAGCCCGCCTGCTGGGTCGTCTCGGCGAGTTGCTCAACGCGTTCAAGGACAGCGAAGCCGCCTCGGTCGGCCCGCGCCTCGCCGGCCACGCCCGCGCCCTGTTCAGCGACATGACCGAGGGCACCTACGACACGCTCGACCTGTCCGACAGCTTCGAGGTGCGCATCACCGACCAGAACCACACCTTCGACCTCAAGCGCTTCAGCGGCTCCGAAGTCGACCTGGCGAACCTGGCGCTGCGCATCGCCATCAGCGAGTGCGTGACGCTCCAGTCAGGCGGCGCCGTCGGCCTGCTCGTGCTCGACGAGGTGTTCGGCCCGCTCGACGCCGGCCGGCGTGTGCGCCTGTTGCAAGCCCTCAACGGCCTGCAGACGCGGTTCCGTCAGGTGCTGGTCGTCACCCACGCCGACGACGTCAAAGCACAGCTTCCGAGTTCGATTGAAGTTCGACCGACGGGAGAACGTCGCTCGACTGCGATCGTGACCTAGCCCGCACGAACAGCGCGGCGCCGACGAGGAGCGCCACGGCGATGACGCCACCGAGCACGGCGTTGCTGGCGTTGAGCAGCTTGAGGCCCGACAGCACGAGCACCGTCACGAGCGCCGGGCGGATGATGGTGTCGGGCGCGTTGGCCGACGCACGGGCACCGAGGTAGACGCCGGGGATCGACCCGATGAGCAGCGACGCCGTCAGCCCGAGCTGGAAGTCGCCGAAGAGGATGTGGCCGAGCGCGGCGGACAGCACCAGCGGCACGGCCTGCACGAGGTCGGTGCCGACGAGCTGGGCCGCCGACAGCGACGGGTACAGCATCAGCAGCAGCACGATCATCAGTGAGCCCGACCCGACCGACGTCATGCCGACGACGAAGCCGCCGAGCACGCCGATACCGATGGTGGGCAGCGTCTTCATGTGCACGTCGCGGATGTCGACGTGCATCCGCCGGCCCCGCTGCACCAGCGCCTTGCCGATGATGGCGGTCGCCGCCACCATCAGAGCGACGCCGAGGATCTTCTTGATGACGTCCTGGAGATGATCACCCGAGCCGAACGACTTCAGCACCAGCACGCCGCAGAACGCCGCTGGCACCGACCCCAGGCACAGCAGGCGGACGAGGCGCATGTCGACGGTGCCGCGTCGCGCGTGCACCAACCCGCCGACCGGCTTCATGATCACCGCCGCAACGAGGTCGCTCGAGACGGCCGCCAGCGGCTGCACGTTGAACAGCAGCACGAGGATCGGCGTCATCAGCGCGCCGCCCCCCATCCCCGTGAGGCCGACCACAAAGCCCACGAGGAGTCCCGCCACCGCCACCAGCAAGTCGATATGCATAACTCCACCAGGTTAGTAGGAAAAGTGGATCAGGTAAAGTGGTGGGCGACGGTGAGTCGGCCGGGTGGCCGCGGCATTCGTAACGAATGTCGAGGAAAGTCGGGACTCCAACGGGCAGGGTGCTGATGCGAGTCAGGACGCGGCGACGTGTCGGAACAGGGCAACAGAGAACAGACCGCCGATGGCCCTTCGGGGCACAGGCAAGGGTGCAACGGTGCGGTAAGAGCGCACCAGCGTCCGGGGCGACCCGGGCGGCTCGGTAACCCCCACTCGGAGCAAGGCCAAATCGAGGAGGCTGGCCCAGCTATTCCTCAGGTGGGCCGCATAGATGGATGGCCACCCCGCCGGTAACGGCGGACAGAATCCCGCTTACAGGTCGACTCACCGTCACCAGGGCCTGTGACCTGCGGAAACGTGGGTCAAAGGCCGGCTCAACGGCTGCCGTGACACACACGTGACACGTCGACTCGAGAGTGCCTCGAAATGCGCGCGCTCATTCGCCGCGTCGCCTTTACTTGGGCAGTGGTCGAAGGCTTCTCGAATGAGCAGATCAATCGCGCCGGAGCGACGATTCGCGCGTACTTCAACGGGGAGTTCGGCGACGTCCGTTTCGACGACGGTACGGAGACCTCGCGCAAGGTTGACGAGGCCTTTGAGGTCATGGTCGCCTTCCGCGCCGCGCACCAGCGGCCACTGATCGTCGCTACCAACGGTCTTCGATCCACGGTCCGTACTCAGAAGTGCCAGGACCTCGAGGTTTCTCAGCGCCTCAAGCGCGGCATCACGATCGTCAACAAACTGGGCCGCGAGCCGAAGATGTTGCTCTCTCGCATGCAAGACATCGCCGGATGTCGCGCTGTTCTCGCGTCGATCGACGAAGTGCGGCGGGTTCAGACGCAGCTCATGCGTCGACGTGGTTACCTGACCTTCAAGGACTACATCGTCGACCCGAAGAGCACCGGATACCGAGGCATCCACGTCATTCTCAGATACAACGACTGCCGAGTCGAGGTTCAACTGCGCACCAAAGTCATGCACGAGTGGGCGATTACCCAGGAGCTTCTCGGCCCCCAGACGGGTATCGACCTCAAGTCGGGCGAGGCTCCGCCGATCGTCAAGGAGTACTTCAGGGACATCTCAGAAGCGATGGCGGTTGACGAGCGCGGAGAGATAATTCCCGAGGAATTGTTGCGTACACTGCAAGAACGTCGAGACGAGGTGTTCTCGATTCTGCGTCGATCTCAGGAGGAGTTGAAAAATGGCTAGCCAAATTCAGCATTTCCTCCTCGTGTTTGATCACACGCAAGGAAAGCTCCTCGAGGAGACTTCGTTCGGATTCGACAGTGAAAGCGCAGTAGCCGCTTACGCGCACAAGGAGCGGGAGTTCGGTGACCGGAAGGACATCGAAGTCGTCCTCGTCGGGTCAGACTCGCTCGCTACCGTGCGCATCACGCACGCCAACTACTACGACGGCAGCGTCGCGCTCCCGAAAGTGATCGACGACCTGATCACGAAGCTCGAGCGTTCAATCGCGGCTTATCAAGAGCACCACAACCACTAGAAGCCATCAGATCGTCGCCGCCTCCGCCGGGGTCGGCGCCAACACCCGGTCGAGCACTGCAGCGGGCACGTTGCGGTCGTCACGCAGCCAGTGGACGTAGGTTCGACTGACGGTCTCGACCGTGTCACCGAGATGACCCGCGACAGCCGACAGCGGCGCTCCCTCGGCGAGCAATGTCGAGGCGCAGAAGTGCCGCAGCGAGTGGAACTTGAACCGGTCCGCGCTCAGCCCGGCGCCGCGGAGCGCCGGTCGCCACGCTGACGCGTAGAACTGATCGCGGCGCAGCATCGGCGCGCCACGCAACCCCCGGAACAACAGACCTTCTGCCTCGTGGTCACGAAGGTGGCGGCGAAGCTCAGTCGCCACGACGGCGGGCACGACGATCGTCCGCGTCTTCTCGCGCTTTGGCGTCGTGAGGCCCAGAACACCCGCCATCGTTTGCAACTGCTGATCGACGACTACCCGCGCGCTCGCAAGGTCGATGCGGTCGCCGCACATGCCGAGCACCTCCCCGACGCGCAGCCCGGCGATGCCGAGCGCGATCGCCGCCCGGTACGGCGCGGGCGCTGCCTCGAGCAACGAGATGGCCTCTTCACGCGTAGGCACCTCGTTCGGGGACACGCGACCGTTGGTGTCACCGACGCCGGCGCGCGGGTTGCGCAACCCGACAGTTGGATCGCGGCCGATGCGACCGGCAACGTGCGCGGCGCGAAGGATCATCCGCGCGTACGCCATCGTGGTGATGGTCGTCGAACGGGCATAGGTCGCGCTGAGGTCGCGCTGCACCGACTGGAGCACGAGCCGATCGATCGAGGCGAGCGACTTCGAGCCGACGCGAGCGACGAGCCGACGCCGATGCGCGCCCCAGGCGTCTCGGCTCGTCTGCTTCCAGTCCTGCGCCGCGGCCCACTCGTCGGCGAACGACTCGAACGTCTGGCGTCCTGCATCAGGATCGATGTAGTGGCCGCGCACCTTGTCGCCCTCAATCGCCTTGAGGTGGTTGCTCGCGTCGATCTTCCGGTCGAAGACCTGCGACCGGCTCCTCCCGTCAGGATCACGCCAGCGGGCGCGCCACTTGTCGTTCCTCCAAGCGTCAATGCTCGCCATCGCTTTCTCCTTCACACACGCTTCATCGGGCGCGGCCGCGGGCGCCTGGTTGCGATCGTGGACGCGTCTCTGCCAAGTGGGCAAGACCGTTCATTGACGCGTACGTGTCAACTCTCAGCGTCGCCAGCCACTCCTCCACCGCGCTCGCCTCGAATCGCACGCGGCTGCCGATCTTGAGGAATGGGATGCGGCGCTCGTAGACGAGCCGACGAACGTGATGCACGGAAACGTTCAGGAGCTCGGCGAGTTCGTCAACGGTCATGAGTGCGAGTTGTCCCATGCCCGTTCCACGTACGATCGCGAGCCGAAAAGCGCGACGAGTTCCGCGCTCAGCCGGCATTCGGCGAGGTAGGTCCACCCAGGTCGGCCGAAGATCGACCGCGCATTTCCGCGCGACAGTGACGAGATGAGATGTGATTCCGAACGCTCGAGGAGCTCACTCGCGCTTCAATGGATGAGTGGCTGACAACTCCGAGAGCCTTCGCGGTGCAATGGTTGATGCGCTGATCGACTCAGCAGTGCTCGGGAGCGCGACAGTTATCGATGCGTTGCGCGCCGTCCCCCGCCACCTCTTTGTTCCGGAGGTGCCTCTTGAAACGGCGTACGCGGACGTAGCAATTCCGATGAAGCTCCATGACGGTCGCGCTATTAGTTCCGCCTCGCAGCCCGCGATCGTGGCCATCATGCTTGAGCAGCTCGACGTGCAACTCGGCGACCATGTACTCGAAGTCGGCGCTGGTACTGGATACAACGCCGCGTTGTTGGCGCACCTCGTCGGCTCAGCGGGACGCGTCCGCACGATCGACATTGACGACGACATCGTTCTTGGCGCGCAAGCACACCTCCACTCAGCAGGGGCAAGCGACGTTGAAGTGATTTTGGGCGACGGGATGTTTGGCGATCCCGACGGCGCGAGCTACGACCGCATCATCGCCACGGTCGGCATCTGGGACATCCCGCCGAGCTGGTGGGAGCAACTTGTTGTTGGCGGGCGTGTGGTTGCGCCGCTTTCTCTCCGCGGGCCCCAGGTCTCCATCGCGTTCGACAAGACCAGCAACGACGTAATGGAGAGTTCCTCTGTTCGGCCCTGCGGCTTCATGCGGCTTCGCGGGCCTTTCAGCCAACCAGCGACGACGGCCGTGACTCGAGGCATCGCGGTGACGATTGACGACGAGGTCGACGGTCCCGCGATCCGAGAGATGCTCTCCGCCGAGCCGGTGGTGCGCGACGTTGGTCTTGAGGCATCGGCGGACGAGATGTACGGAAGTCTGGCGCTATGGCTCGCCTTGCATCTGGACGGATATTGCACCGTGAGCGTCGGCTGGCGCGACGCGGAGCCGCCGATTCACCTGGCCGTGGTCACGCCAGCCGGCAATTACGGCGCCGTTTCGAAGCCGAGTGCGACAGGTTGGAGCCCGGCTCTCTTCGAGGGGACGAGTCTGTCTGTCGTCGGTCGTGTGAAAGAGAACCTGGTCGTTTCCATATTCGGTACGCCGGCACCGACGAGTCAGATTGCGGACGCTCTGAGACGCTGGCACGAAGCAGGACGTCCGTCACCTGCCGATGTCCGTCTCCGGGCGGAACGGCGTCCCACCGCCGGCGGCTCTCAGGCGGAAATCGTCCTTTCAAGAGAGTGGACGACGTTCAGCGGACACTGGGCGGCCGCTCGATAGTCGCCCTGTGCCAACGCAGCGATGTCGAGCGGAGCACCTTGCGATGCCCGCGAAAACGTGGACTTTGTCAGCCGCCGATGAGCGCGCTGACATGCCGGGCCAAGTCAGCGAAGGCAGATGCGGGCGCGCTATCGGGGGCGCGTTCGACGACGGGGACACCCGAGTGGTCGGCGTCGGTTACCTCTGTGTGGAACGGGATCGAGGCGAGGTTCGGTACCGAAGCGGACCAGATTGCCCGGTCAGGCGGGGTCGGCCTGAACAAGGCGATCTCGGCGTCGCAGCACGGGCAGCGGAAGGCGGCCATGTTCTCAACGCCGCCGAGAACGCGCACTCCGCGATACCGCAGCAGGCTGAGGAGCTTTCTCGCGTCGAGGTGCGAGACGTCTTGCGGCGTGGTCACTACGAGGCAACCCGCCATCCCCGGCAGAGCGGTCGCGCGCTGTTGAAGGTCGGCGGTCCCCGGAGGAAGGTCGATGAGCACGACATCGGTCCCGGTCCAGTCGACGTGGTTGACGAACCGGTCGAGGAGCATTCCTGCGAATCCGCCAGTAACCGCAAAGCTCTGCGCCTCGCCCATAAGGAACTGTGCCGAAACGACCTTGATGCCCAAACATTCGACGGGCGACAGGGGGCGACCTCTCTTTGACTGCGGGCTATCCCACAGGGTCACGAAGCGTGTCTCGACCTTGCGTGTGATGTTCAGCATCCGCGGGATGTCCGGCCCGTAGAAGTCGGCATCAATTACTCCGACACTCATACGCAGGTCCCGCAGCGCCAGAGCGAGGTTAACGGTGACCGTCGACTTTCCGACGCCGCCCTTGCCGCTACAAACACCGATGAAGATCGGAGAATCCCCAGCCACCGCCTGACCGTACTGCGCGCGAGTGTGCGCCGACGGAGCGCACCGAACAGTGGGGCTGTGACCAGGAGGGCGGACGGCCACGATGGTCGAGGGTCTGCTCCGACCATCGCGTTCTCGCGGACTGCCCCCGGAGTTGCGTTCTGGCACGCGGTGTTGGCCATCGGTCACAGTTCTGCGCCGAAATCCTCGACCGCGCTACGGCTGAAAGCCTTCGCCGCGTCGACGCCAACCGCAGAGCGGAAGTGGTCTTGAACGAGAGCGCTCGCTTCCTCACCAAACCGTCGCGCGAGTCGGTTCGCATCACGTTGGAGCGCGGCGAGTTCCTGCCGTGTTTCGATCGCGGGCTCATCGTCCCACGCTTTGGAGATGGCGGCACCGAGCACATCGAGAGCGTCTCGGTTCGCGTCGGTGACGACGAGCGCGTCGTTGGTCCGTCGGCCTCGCGTCATACCGACGTATACACCGCGGCCGTCGATCATGTCGTCGGCGACGAGGATGCAGCGGTCCACCGTCCGGCCCTGTGCGGCGTGAATCGTCTGCGCGTAGCCGAGGTCGAGGTAGGCCGCGACGTACTTGGAGGGCAGGCTCACCCTCCCGTCCGCGTTGCGAACCGTGAGCGTGAGCTTGCGCTGGTCGATGCCGAAGATCGTCCACTCTGCGCGGTTGCGGACCATCACGCCCCGGTCGGTTCGCAGCGTTCGGTCGTTGCGTCGAGTCACGACTCGGTCTCCAACAAAGAAACGAAGGCCTTCGCTCGTCTCGACGTAGCGACTTCCGAGTTGGCCGGCGTCGTGACGCATCGTCTGGATCGTGCCGTTGAGTCGCCGCGCGGCCTCGTTTGCCGGCGTGACGATGAGCGCGCTTTCGCCGCGTTGATGCGCGTCCCACCAACGCCTCGCGGCGAAGCGCTCCATCTCGATGCGGGTGCCTCCGGCGATTCGTCCGTGTTCTTCGTAGAGAGCGAGCACATCGCGGTCGCCGGCGCGCAGCCGTTTGCTGGCTGCACGCTCCCAGGCTTGGTCGAATCGGTGGATGCGTTCGAGTTCGATCGCAGGTCCAGTTTCAACGAAGTGGGCGAACATGCCGGCCCGGTCCACGGCAGAAAGCTGGTGCGGGTCGCCGACGAGTGCGACCCGCCACCTGTTCAAGTCGGCGAGACCGGCAAGCGCGGCCAAACGTGGGGTGCCGAGCATCGAGGCTTCGTCTACGACGAGCGTCGATCCCGCTGGGAGCCGGTAGCGGGCCGCCACGGGACCGCCATGTCGCTGGTGTTCGAGCAGCAGCTTGTCGACGGTGTCGGCGTTCATGCCGGTCTCGCCGGCAAGCACCGCGGCCGCCGAGGCAGATGGCGCGACACCGAAAACCGTGACGCCGGCCGCGTGGAGCGCGCGCACCGCTGGGCGCAGCGCCGTTGTCTTTCCTGCGCCGGCCGGCCCAACGACACAGACCAGCGGTGCTGTGCCTGCGACCGCTGCCGCGACGACGCGCTGCGCGGCATCAAGCTCTTCGACCTCTACGCCGGTGAGGTGGGCCGGCGTGCCCGGCGACGCCCAGCGTCGTTCGGCCCAGGCCACGAGAGCTTCCTCCTGCTCGATGATCGAAGGGAGCGTGAGCCGGCGATCGAGCGCCGATTCAGTGATGGGGCGGCCGTCGGACCGCACGGGAATGCGCTCGTCGAGTTCGGGCCCGAGGTCGACAAGCTGCCTCGCAATGGCCTCTTCGGCAACCTCTTCGATGCGGGCAACAAGCTGATCTGCGCGCTCCGAGGTTGTTGTTGGCGTGGCGCGGGCGACGGCGCCGACAAGTTCGGTTGGCCTCCAGCCCGACTGACGCTCAGCAAGGTCCGCGAGGGCGAAGAGTCGCATCCGCGAGGTGTCGGCCGCGTCTAGCGGGAGACCCTGTCGTCTGTCGGTCACTGCGGCGATCAACGTCTCAGGTTGGACCCCGACTTCGGTCAACTCGTGCCGCCACGTGTCGCGCAGTTCGTTGGCCGCGCGACCTTTCGGCTTGGACGGGCGCGAGTCGACAACCGCCTCCCGTTCCAGCCGCCACCGCTCACGCGCCATGGGCTCACGGCTCAGCGTCTCGCGAAATCGGTCGAGCTTGACCTGCAGGCGTGCCTCGACATCTCCCGCTCGACGGGAGAACCGGTCGAGCACCTCGTCAGGAACGCCGGCCATCTCTGCGATCCCGTTGACCGGATCGCGCCACTCGACGCGCAGCCGGCGCGTGAGCTCGGCTCGCAAGCCTGCGTGGTACAGCGCCGACAACGCCCGCTGGTCGTGCTTGATCAGGCGGGCGTCGAGGGCGTACCAGCCGCCGTTGGGAGCTCGCACCTTCGCGACGACGACGGCGTGGGTGTGTAGCTGCGGATCCAACGCGCGGCTCGTGTGCTGGCGGAACCGGGCAACAGCAAGACCGCGACCGTCGACCACGACCACCTGGCCCCCGATGGACGGCCGGACATGGGCGTGGCGCTCGACGAAGCTCAGCACCGCCTCCACCGCCGCGTCGTGCGCAGCCGCAACCTCGGCCCTCAGGTCCGGTTCGCCAACGGCCCAGACGACTGACACGGACTTCGGCGCCGAGAAGGTGATGTCGTAGCCACGGGCCGACCGCTCGCCATACGCGCGACCGAGCAACGCACCGGTAGCCGGATCGCGTCCGGCCATCAGCGCGAGGAACTCGTCGGCGTCGACGTCGCCGGACAGCTCGAACTCGCGTTCCGCGCCGCTCCCCCACCACCGGCCCGCGGGTTCGCCGCCGTCGACGTAGTAGCCGCCAAGCTCCTCGGTGTAATACGCGCCCGCGGACGCGCCCTTCAGCGTGGTCACACGTACGGTCAACGCACACCACCCACACAGCGAACCCGTTTGCACTCGTCTGTCGTTGTTGGTTCCGAGGGCGGGAGAGGTCGCTGAGCCATTGGGGTCAAGCCTCGGGGCCGTCGAACAGGCTGAGCTGTTTGCAGGCGCGATCAAGAGTTGAGGTTGAAGGCGACAGCGATGGGCAGGTGCGAGTGCGAGGCCGGCGTCGACGATCAAGACCGAAGGTCCAGGTCGCAGCAAGGTCGTTGGCCGCGTACCGTCGGCCCGGCGCGGCAACCGGTATGCGCTTCGTCCTGCAGATGAGCGGGACGGCCAGTGGTTCGGTGCCGCGTGCTTCGAGCAAGGCGAGTGCCAGGTCACACGCCGTCGACCAGTCAGTCCGCAGCAAGCGAGCGGCTTGCGGGCCAGTGATCAGCTTCGGGGTGTCGGTCGTCGCCACGGGAAACCTCCGGCGCTCGCGGAGCACCGTCAGGATGCGACAACACCCTCAGCGGAATCCTCAGCGCGTGAAGAGACGGCGATGGACCGGGCCGCTGTGCGAATCAGCGTGAACCTCAGCGTCCCAGGTCACCGGTACAATTTGGGCGTGGCACTGGATCTCGACCGCTACCCGTCCCTGAGACAAGCAGTCGAACGCGCCCGGGCTGCCGCCGAGAAAGATGGATCGCTTCATCCTCTTCCCGGCAAGCACATCGAGACCACACCCGCTTTCCGCGAGGCGTTCGCCAAGATCGTGGCCGATGGCACCTTCGCGGAAGCTGTCGCAACGATCGCGGAACACGATCCTGACCTCGCGTAACGGACGCCGCCCAAGTTGATCGTCGTCGACGATCTCGCGCTCCTGGAGGTGCTCGCCGGCGTCGCCGAGCCCGCGATGCAGCAGGCATTTGAATCCGGAGAAGTGTTCACCACCGGCTGCTGGTACTACCGGCTCGCGAACGCACTGCTGAACAATCGGCTCGAAGGTGCGCTGACGGCAGCGTTCCGCGCTCTCGGTGAGCCCGAACAGGTGCAGGTGCAAGAACACCTTGACGCGCTTCCGCCGAGTGTGGGGCTGCTCGACTACCGCAAGCTGATCCCGATCATGACGACGCTCGAGACGGATCGGCAGCTGAACATGCTCGCTGCGGACGCGATCGCGACAGCAATCGCTGTCGGAGGTGACATAGTCGTGCGCACGGATGCTCCGCTCGTTCGAGCCGCGGCCGCCCAATTCGGCATCGCGTACGAAGTCGTCGAGTCGAGGTAAGCGATTGATCTCGAAGGTCCACGTCGCGAACGTGATGTGGACAAGCAAGCAATAACCCCGGCAGGATGCCTCTGTCGGCAGGGCCCACCGGGGTCTTCGCCGACAGGGTACGCATTCAGCGACGACGACGGTTTGCAGCCGGGGCCAGTGGCCGCGACTGGCTCGAACACGAAATGCCGCATTGTCTTGCCGCTGGCGCCGCAGTGACGAGACTTGCCGCATGACGGCGCAACGACCCAGTCGACGAGCTAAACCTTCGCCCGCATCGTCTCTGCCATCGCGGGTGTCACTAATGGTCGCTCCAGCCGTTGCCTCGACGCTTGGGCTGCTGCGTGACCGATGGACGCTTTCGCAAACGCGATTGCTGGGCGAGCGAGAGTTCGAGCGCGAGGCTGAGAAGCGCGGGCTTCGGCTTCGGCCAGGTCAGCTCGAACAGTTTCATCGGCGCGGCTTGCTCGTCCCGCTCCTCCGCGTCTGGCCGAGTCGCGTAGCGCCTCCGATCCGAACCGACAGCAAGGCACGCTCGCACACGGGTGAGTGGCAAGTGCGGCGCGCTGCCGCTGAGGGCCGAGTTACGGACCCCGCACAGCACGCGTTTCGCCGGTGGCCTCGTAACGCGCACGATCGCGACGTCCGGTATTCGGAGTACCAACTGCTTGCGGTCAGACAATTGCGCGATCTGGCCGCAGGCTTCCAAGGCCGCCGAGTGGGTGACGACATCGAATGGACCCTGCCTCGGGCATCGGTCGAGGTTCAAGAGGTGATGACTCAGTCCCGGAACCTCGCGGTCGCACTCGAACTACTTGCGTCTAGGTATCGCCCTCAGGTTCTGGCCACGCTCCGGTCGCCGTCGGACGATTTGTATTCACACGTCGACGGCATCGAACCAATGCCCGAGTGGCGTCGCTTGGCTGCGAAGCCAGACGTTGTCCTCTCTCAGGCCGAGCATCTTCTTCGCACGGCGGATTGGTTCGACCCGTTGGGGAAATGGGGACGAGTTGCTCGTATCGGTGCACCGAGCAAGTGGGGCGACCTTCGGTTCGACGCGCTGATTGCAATGGACTTTCGGATCGCCGCCGAGCACCTGCTGTTGTTCCGAGAGGATCTAGCTGCGTGCGGGCGTGCACCCGAACTCAAGCCGGTGTCAACCGAGTGGCGCGAGGCGCGCCACAGTCGTCTGGTGGTTGATGCGCGTGAGCGTGCGGAGACATTGCTCGACTTCCGGCTCAGCGAGACGCCCGCCGTGGTTGTTGCATTGGAAGGCGAAACGGAGATGCAGCTCGCGCCGCGAGTCCTGGCGCTAATGGGGGTTGAGGAACGTCAAGGCTTAATCCAGTTCGTGAACTTGAAAGGCGTCGGAGGAGACGTTCGTCTACTCGGCCGTGCTCTAGCCGTGCCGTTGCTCGACCCCAATGGGTTCCGGGGCGCTCGAGTTCTCCGGCGATTGACTGCCTTAGTGATCGCAGTCGATGCGGAGCACGGATATGCGACGCCAGAACTTTGCGAGCGTAAACGTCAAGAGGTCGTTGACGAGATACTTGGTTCCGTGCCGAGCGAAGTGCGCACTCCGAAGATGCGAAGCGATCTCGAGCATCTAGTAGTTGTGCGCACGTGGGGTGACGGTGGACCGTTCGAGTTCTCCCATTTCAGTGATGCAGAACTTGCGCGGGGCATTCGAAGCTTGGCGAGGACCGCTTCGCCGCCCGTGGTCGAGCTAACCGGGCGAGTTGCACGGCATCGAGCCGGCGACCGCAACGTTGAGTCGATCTGGAGGAAATGGCGCAGCGTCACGATCACGAAGCCAATGCTGGCCGACGCTTTGTGGCCCGTTCTCGAGCGCCGGCTTGTGAGCAGGCATTCACGCCGACGAGTACCGATCGGAGAGATCCTCGAAGAAGCGGTTCAGTTAGCGCAACATGTCTCGGTTGTTCGTGAGCTTCGAGTGACGGACGAGGAGTGACGGCGATGCTGATTCGTGACTCTGCGAGAAGGCAACAGAATTGAGCGCGGCCGCGCTCGTTCTCGGCATCATCGGCGCGCTGACAGGCGCACTATCGCTGGGATGGAACATCGCGAGTCATTTTTTGACTTCCGGACGAGCGACAGTTGAGCTTCGCGGTGCGTGGATCAACGGTACGACGTACGCGTCGTTTCCGATCGCTTCGTTCGATGTCTCGAAGCCGACGGCGAGGGACTCCATCCCGGCACTGATGGTCGAGATAACGAACGTAGGCCGGCTACCGGTCACCATCACGGAATGCAGCGTGGGAGTTGGTCCGACGATCGCATATGGCGAGGTCAACCCACCGCGAAACCCCCGAATCCCTTGTCGGCTCGAGGTTGGAGACGTGGCGCGATGGGTCTTCGACGTCGCGGACGTCCTCGAGCTCGTTGACCTGGCCCAGACTCAACTTCCTGACAGGTTCCAGCTACGAGGTCGCGGAACAGTCGGCGCGGGCAAGTGTCAGTTCTCGAAGCAGGGAGTCGACCCCTCGCGCCTTCGCGCCTGAGTCCCCAGAGGTTGCCGGTCAGTTGAGAGGAAACCACGCGCTCAATCGACGCTCTCGCCTCGTGAGGAAGCCGTGGGGGTCGCCCTCGCCCAACCATTGATAACGCCAGAAGTCAATTGTCTCGAACGACGACCATTCGGAGCCCGTGCGGGGCTTCGCAATCGGCAAGCCGATCCATGTCGGCGGCAGGTCGTTGCTGCACCACACCGAGGGGAAGGGTCCGCTCACGTCGTGCAGCGAGCTGCAGATCGACATGTTGGGTTCAATTTCAGCCTCGTAGTACGCGTAGCCCGTCGCGATGTCAGCCTCGACCTGTTCGGGTGTTTCGAAGAACGGAGTAAAGGCGCAGCCGTGTCGCAGGGTGAGTCCGAACACGATGGGACCTCCTGCATCATGAAGGCAGCCGCACACAACTCGGAAGTCTCCACCCGGCCGTCGCGTCGCCATCCACGCGAGAGCTGCTGCACGGTCAACAGGCTCCTCCGGATGCAAGCGAGTCGAGACACCGGCCTGGTGGCGGAGTGGAAACCCGGTCCACTCGGAATTGGAGTCCCGGTGAACAAGGTCGGGGCAAACCTGCCAGAAGAACTTCGCCGCATCCAGGGTCGTCTCAATGACGTCCTTTCCGACGAGATGCGTGTCGAAATGCACCTTTAGCTTCTGCGTGCTTGCGCGTAGGCGCGCGTGGACGGGCGCAGGCACAGGTTGCCATGTGGCGAACGTACGAAACCCCAGCCCCACTCCACCTACTGCAGCGGTCGGATCGGGCGCGACCGGGTGAATGAGGTGTTGCCCAACGTTCCGGACGTATCTGAACGCCTCAATGAGCTCGACACGCGGATCAGCGGGAGAGTCAAAAAGCGACCGGTAGAACGCTTGACCGGAGAAGTCTTTGCAGAGCACTTCGTTCAGGACTTCTACAAAAACGACGAGCGTTCGAACCGGCGTCGCGAGCGTCTCCGCGTCCACGCCAACGCCTGTGCAGGCGCGTTGATAGTTCGCGATAGAAACCTGAATGTCGCGCATCGCCGACCTGAGCCCGTTTAGTTCGTCGGGCGCCGGTATGAGCGGAGACGTCAGCGGTGGCACGCTCCAAACGTACGACTGTTCGACCCAACTGAGCAGTGACGCAGCGCGACCTCACCAAGATGCCGAGCGACGGCCTTTCCGCCGTTGCCTAGCGTGCGTTCTGTGAAGAAGTGGGCTCTGCGCGTGACCATCGCGCTCGTGCTTGTCGCCGCAGGAGTCGCGTTGTGGGCCTACGTGCTTCATGACGTCAAGTGGGACAAGCCATTTGCTGCGGGCATCCTCGGCGCCACCCTTGGCGCGATAGCAGGTGGCGTCGGAGTTGGGCTCGTGACGCTGTTGTTCGGAGGTCGGATCGAGCGGCGTGAACGTCGGAAGGTGCGGTCCGAGGCGGCGGTTCTCTCGCTTCTCGAACTGCTCGACGGTGACCACCTCACCGCCTTGAACGCGGCATCGCTGGTCTTGTCGCGCTGGGCCGACGGCAAGCCGACTGATCCGTTCAATGGCGACGCTCGGAAGCTGACTGCCGCGTTCAAGAGCGAAGCGGTAGCGGCGTTCTCGCCGGCGAAAAACGCCCTGCAGTCGGTCCGCGTTCTCGCGAGCAGGATTGACGATGACGCGTTCCTCACCCACCTCGGTCAGTACACGACTCTTGCGCTGGTAATAAGCTTGGATCTCGAGTTCGGAAACCCCGATGGTGCCCTTGAAAACATCGCGAGAGCTCGCCTGGTTATTCGCGACCTCGCGGTACTCGGGAACGAAGCACTTGGTCACAAAGCGTGGACGCCAAACGGCGACGCGGAGTGCAAGCCGCCGGGGTTCTATTACGAACGCCAGCCGCCCCTCCGCGTGGTGCCGGGAACAATTGACCCGACGTTGTTTATTGGCGAAGGGAGTCCTGAGGAGTGACCTGCCCCTTCGTCCGACGGAAGCTCAGGCGTGCAGCGGGACGATTGCCGCAAGGTCGCCGCAGACCTGGCTCGTCGCTGGTAGCGGCGACGGACCTCAGGAATTCGCGAAGGCACTTCCTCAGATTGTATTGCTACTCGTGAACCTGAAAGAACATACGTTCGACCGACTGGTCGCCGAGAATGGAGAATGGCCGAACGGCGAATGAGTCAGATGGCCGTCGGGGCCAGCGGCGAGCATTTCGGTGCGCCTGGTACGCCAGAGTCGCTCGCTGCGATTGTCAGCGGCATGTCGGTGATTGACGCGGTGCAGGCGGCGGCGCGACTGAGCGTCACGCTCGAACAATCGGACCGCGGTTCAACGCTTGAGTCGCAGCGCGACCTAATTCGCGAGATCTTTCCGCCTGATACAGCGGCGGCGTTCGAGGCTGACCTCGCCGCTGGACACGAGGCAGGCAGGTACGACGCGCTGTTCTTTCCAGGCCAACTCATGGCACTGGAACGACTCGCGCTTGCAATGGGAGTCGAGGGCCCTGGTACGTCTTTCCAAGACGGAGAGCGCGTCCAAGACTTCGTGTTGGCTGCCGCGCAAGTCAACGACGCTCGAGATCTGTTGGGCGCGTCCGACCCTGACAAGTGGGATCTCGTCGACATGGCGATGTACGCCATGCGCGCGGCAGAAATCAACAAGACCGCTTCCGCGGTGAGCGTAGGCGGTCGTGCGTACCGGCTCTGGCTGACCCCCACTAGCGACTGGCCCTCCGGTTTGGAAACCGTTGACGAATATTGCCTTCGCAACTTCGGGATCAGCGCCGGCCTTTTCAGCGCGATCGCGATGGCCCCTGCACTGATGCTGCTCGACATCAAACTCTCCGGTGCGAATCCTGTCTTCAACACAACGAGCTACTTCAGCGAGACCACGGTCGATCCAGAACTCGCCGTGGCAGTTCTCGACCAACTCACCTTCCAACCAACGCGCTCCGACATCTCAGGCCAGGAGCCCACTTATTGGTGCTTCTACGACTTCGCCGAGACGCCGCTCCTTCCCTGCGGACCAGACCTGCTCGTCCCCGCCTGCTTGCGGTTCGCGATCGAGCGCGCGACCACAGGCATCTTTTGGATGCTTCACCGCGACGCCGGTGACCACACTGGCGCGCTTACAACTCACTTCGGGCGAATGTTCGAGTCGTATTGCGTTGAAGTGACGCGACCACTGTCCAGCCCGGACCTCGTCGTGTCCGGTGAGGTGGAGTACGGGCGAAAGGCAGCTCGAAGGAAGTCATCTGACGTCATGATCGCGGTCAACCACGAGACGCGAAAGGCGCGCGTATTCGTCGAGTGTCGAGCTGGCCGCCCTCCTCGCGCCGTGTTCGAGGTAGGCGACCGAACGAGCTTCATTGCCTACGTCGAGGATCTCAAGGGAAAGCTGCGCCAGCTCGACAGGTCCATCACTGACCATCGCTCCGGGATGTTCGCCATAGAAGGAGATGAAGTGCCGGCCTCCGCGCCGTATCTGCCGCTACTGGTTCTCGACGAACCGTTCCAGTGGTCAATCGCGCTGCGAGCGTTGCTCGATGAATGCATCGAGACGGAGCAGCTGTTTCGCACGGATCAGGTGCTACTCCCGATGGTGTGCGGTCTCACGGAGTACGAGTACATGATCTCGGTCGCCGAGCGTGGGGTCCTGCCGGTGGAGACAGCACTCGCGGAACTCGCCTTCGGTGCTGGTGACGAGTCCCTCAGCGCCTTGGTGTATCGGCTGACGGGCCCATTGTTTCCTCCGTCCTACACGCGTGACGGCTTCGAGGAATACGTTCGAGCAACGCGCAGCCACCTCTTTCGGTAGGTCTTCTCGCGCCGAAGCCGGGACGCAATCAACGAAGGCGTGGCGGCAACTCCATGTGGTTGAGGCCGGCCGCCGCAGCGCACGGGACTAAGACGTCTGCACGGCGCGAAGGCTGGGCCTGTCGGTGTTCGGGACATTCGTCCACTGAGCGCGCACGACGCGGCACGATGGCTCGCCATGAGCCATGTGGCCCACCTCGAGCGTGTGGACTATCGCGTCCTTCGGGAGCTGAGCGACCGTTTCTGTATCGACCCAGAGAAGACCACCAGGCCCGCAACTCGGACAGTCAAATTGGTAGCTCGTTTGCAGCTCACGTCGCGTGAGAAGTTGCACGAACGGACCCCACCGGTGGCTGCACAAGTTGCACACGGCAGTACCAGCCGTCGCCTCCGTGGAGTCTGGCAGGTCGCCCTCGTCCATCACCCAGTTGTCCGAATCGCACTCGGGACATCGTCGAGAGGGCTCAAGCAACAACTCGTCTGCCACGTCACGATGATGCCACTAAGCACGATCCGAAATGGCCGCACACCTGCACCACGGAGGCGGCGCCTTCCCGACGTACTGTTACCGCACGATCGTCCGCCCGGAGCCTCACTCCGTGACACAAACGTGACACGCGAGGGTGCGCAACAGCGCACAACAGCGCGACATGCGGAGTAACGGATTCGCAGGTAGCAGGCCACATCGCCGCGACGGCGCAGGTCACGAAGCCGCCAGAGAAGAATCCCGCTTACAGGCCGACTCACCGTCACCACGTCGTCACTAGCGTTGGGCGATGGCTTCCTGCCGGGAACTTTGGGAGCAACTCTCCGCCGCGGAGAATCGGCACGACACGAGCGGGCATCGCGGGTTCCTCGCCGAGGACGTCGTCGTGCACGTCCCGGGTGGCGCGGAGTTGGGCGGCGTCGACGCCTACTGCTCGATGATCGACGGGTTCTTCGGGTTGTTGCCCGACTACCGCGCCGACGTGCTGGCCGCCGCCGAAGCACCCGACCGCCTCCTCGTGCACTGGCGCATCGAGGGGACGGCGGCGGGCGATCGATCGATCAGCTACACCGGCTGCTCGGTGTGGCGCGCCGATGGTGATCGCATCGTCGAAGGCTGGCTGTACCCCGACCGTGCCCAATGCTCGCCCAGCTCGACGGCTAATCCGTCACCCCGGCGCGTACCCTTGGCCCATGGCTTGGGGGCGGCGGTTGGTTGTACTCGTGGCGATCGCGCTGGTCGCGCTGGCGTCGCCGGCCCAAGCGCGGCCGACCGGCGCCGATGTCGTCGCCGCCTGCCGAGCCACTGTCGGCTCGACGCCGCAGGTCGGCGAGCGGGCATGCCGCACCGGCGAACAACTCGTACGCGGCCCCGCCAACCGGTGCCGTGACCTCGACCTCAACGGGGCGTGCTACACGCTCGACGGCCGCCGCACCGGCGAGGGCCACCTGTCGACGTACCTCGGCGGCTGGACGCATCGCGCCCTCACGTTG
Organism: Acidimicrobiales bacterium; assembly: GCA_035546775.1. Taxonomy (NCBI): domain Bacteria; kingdom Bacillati; phylum Actinomycetota; class Acidimicrobiia; order Acidimicrobiales; species Acidimicrobiales bacterium. Next base: position 28,150 of record DASZWD010000004.1, on the reverse strand, counting down.
CAGCGCGACATCGACGACAACGTGGCGTTGGCGCGGGCGACGATCCCCCACACCCACAACACCTTCAACGCGTCCGCCTACTACCCCACCCTGACGAACCAGGACCCGAACCAGATCTACAGCATCCGCGACCAACTCACGATGGACGTGCGCGCCATCGAGATGGACCTGCATTGGTTCCCGTCGCCCTACGGCAAAGTGAAGAACTTCGGCCAGGCGGTGGTGCTGTGCCACGGCACGCAGGTGATCGGGGTCGACGCCGGCTGCTCGGCCGACCGGCCGTTCCCCGACGGCCTCAAGGAGCTGCGCCAGTGGCTCAACGAACCGCAGAACAGCAACCAGGTCGTGCTGCTCTATCTCGAGAACCAACTGGGCTCCTCGAAGGTCGCCCACGCCACGGCGGCCAAGGAGATCCGCGAGGGCCTCGGCGACTTGGTGGCGCGCCCGCCGGCGGGTCACCGGTGCGCGCCGCTCGACACGTCGACCACACCCGCGCAGATCCGCGCCGCGGGCCATCGCGTGATCATCGTGGGCAACTGCGGACCGGGGGCGTGGGGCACGTGGGTGCACGAGCGCGGCGCGTCGTCGAACTGGGTCGAGTCGTCGTCGGGTGCGGGCGACGACTACCCCGGACTCAAGACCGATTGCCCCGCGGAGCGCGCCCGCACCGGCGCCGGTCACGCCGTCGTGCGCTGGTACGAAGACTCGACGTGGCTGTCGGCCATGGTGGGCGGGTCGTCGAGTCAACTCACGACCCGCGAGGCGGGCGCCATGGCGCGCTGCGGCGTGACGCTCATCGGCTTCGACCAGCTCACGCCCGAAGACCCGCGCCTGTCCGCCATCGTGTGGTCATGGGCGCCGAAGGAACCGGCGGCCAACGGCGCCGGGCCGGCGTGCGCGGCCTCGATCGCCGACGCGGGGTTCCACACCGACGACTGCGGCCAGCCGCACGCCTTCGTGTGCATGGTCAACCCCGACACCTGGCGCGTCACGGCGCTCGCTGCGCCGCAGTCAAGCGGCGCCACCGCCTGCGCCCGCGAGTTCCCCGGCTCGCACTACTCGCTGCCCGCCAACGGCTGGGAGAACGCCCTCGTGCGCGCCGCCGCCGGCACCCGCACCGTCTGGCTCAACTACACGCGCGGCACCGACGGCCGCTGGATCCCCTCGACCTGACTTAGTCGGTGGTGACGCCGTCCAAATGGGCGACCTCGTTCCAGGACACGAGGGTCGGCTGGTCGCCGGTGGTGCGGATGCGGGAGATCGACGCCACGTCGCAGAAGAGGCGCCACGCCGCCTGATCGCCGGTGCCGACGGCCCAGGCAACCGCCGCTTTGATCGGCGACACGTGGCTCACCACGACCACGTCTTCGTGCGCCGCCTCGGCCATCAACTCCTCGCAGGCGGCGCGCACGCGCACGCCGACATCGGCGAGCGACTCACCGTCGGGCGGCGTCCACGCCGAGTCCGAGCGCCAGTGCTGCCACACCTCGCTGGGCACTTCGGCGAGCGGTTCGCCGTCGTACTGGCCGTAGTCGACCTCGATCCAGCGTTCGTCGGTTTCGACCTGGGCGACGCCGCACGCCGCGGCGATGGCACCGGCGGTCTCGATGGTGCGCCCGAGCGGACTGGCGATCACCCGCACCGGCTTCACCGAGCGGGCCAGCGCTGCGCCGACCGCGGCGGCCTGACGGGCGCCGAGGTCGTCGAGGGGGATGTTGAGCCGCCCGAGGAGCAGGCGCTGGGCGTTGGCCGCGGTTCGACCGTGTCGGGCAAGGATCAACATCGCTACGCGAGTCTGCCGTCTCGCCAGCGGCGAAGGACGACGACCGCGCCGACGACCCCGATGACCTCGCGCACCACGAGCCACGGCATCGCCGGCACGATGCCGGTCGACCCCCAGCTGCCGAAGCCGGGCCACCAGAACAGCGACTTGTCGACCCACACGAAGTCGAGCACGAGGTGGGCGAAGAACCCGATCGGAATGGCGATGAGGTGCTTGCGCAGCGACCGCCGGTTGATCGTCAACAGCATCACCAGCGCCAGCGAGCCGACGGCGAAGACCAGCGTGTGCGCCAGCGCCCGGTGCCCGACCGGAGCGTCGATGAGTTCGGGCAACACCGCGCCGAGCGCGATGAGGCGGTAGTCGAAGCGCGCGTCGCGCAGGACGGCCCACGCCCCGAGCACCGCGAACGCGGCGTACCAGAAGAACACGCCGGGATGCTTACTCGCGGATGAGCAAGCGACCGCACTCTTCGCAGGTCGTGTGCTGCCCGACCGCCAGCCGGTTGAACTGGTCGAGGTCGGCGGCCGACAGCGACAGGTGGCAGCCGGTGCACACGCCGCCGTGCACGCGGGCGACGGCGATGCCGTCGAAGCGAGCGCGCAGCCGCTCGTAGTTGGCCAGCACCGCCGCGTCGACCTTGGCGGCCAGCGCGGCGCGTTCGGCTTCGAGCGCGGCGAGCTCCTTGCCGCCCTCGCCTTCGGCCTCTTGCAGCGCCGCGAGCACGATCGGGGCCTCGGTCGCCACCTCGTCGAGGATCTGCTGGTTGTGCGCCTGCTCGGCAGCGAGGGCGTCGCGCTGTTCGAGCAACGCCAATCCCGCCTCCTCGAACCCGTCGGCCTGGGCCCGCAGCTGGTCGATCTCGTGGATGATCGCCTGGGCGTCACGGGTCGCGGATCCGGGCGAACGCAGCGCGTCGTCAAGCGCCTTGGCGCGCGCCTCGACGGTCGCGAGCTGTTCTTCGATCGACGCCTCCTCGGCGGCGAGCTTTTCGAGGTCGCCTTCGAGACGGACGATTTCGGCTTCGGCCGCGTGGCGGCGCTCGTTCAACGCGTGCGCCGCGGCGCGCTCGGGCAACACACCGAGGCGACGGCGCAGGTCGTCAATCGCGAGGTCGGTGTCCTGGATGACCAGCAGTTGGGTGCTCACGAGCAGAACGGCGGGTAGTTGTCGGGCCAGTTGTCCGGCTCCTGGCAGCCCGGCTGGGTGGGCGGCGGCTGCGTCGGCGGCGGGTTCTTCGGCGGCTTGGTCGTCGGCGGGCCGCCGCCACCGCCCCCGTCGTGGCCCGGGTTGCCGTCGCCGATGGTGACGCCCGGTTCGCCGACCTGGACGTCGCCCGGCACGACGGTGTCGGTCACACCGGTCGTCGCCGTCGGGCTGAGGTGCATCTGGCGGTTGCCGATCTGCTTTGGGTCGGGAGCGGGGAACGCCAGCGCAGGACGCCCGGCCATCGCGGTGCGCATGAAGGATCCGAAGATGCGCGCCGGGTACGTACCGCCGAACACGCGGCCGACTCCTCCCACGTGATCCATCGAGATCGCGCCCACCGGCGAGCCCATCCACACCGCGGCGGTGAGTTGGCGCGTCGAGCCGACGAACCACGCATCGGTGAAGTCCGACGTGGTGCCGGTCTTACCGAAGGTCATCCACCGACCCGGGTTGGCCGCGGTCCCGGTGCCGTTGGTGACCACGGTGCGCAGCATCGACACGGCCTCACGCGCGATCTGGGTCGACACCTTCTGCTCGCCCTTCGACGCGCCGCGGAACAGCACCTTGCCGTGGCGGTCGAGCACCTTCTCGATGAAGTACGGCTTGTGGTACACGCCGTCGTCGGCGAGCGTCGCGTACGCGGAGGCCATCTCGAGGGGCGACACGCCCGTCTCGAGGCCGCCGATGGCCATCGCCGGCGTCAGGCAGTTGCAGTTGTGGCCGTGCACCTTGAGGTCGGACGTGACGCCAAGGTCGTGTGCCGCCTGTTCGATCTTGTCGAGCCCCACGACCGACGCCAGGCGCACGTAGGCGCAGTTGATCGAACCCGCCGTCGCCTCCGTCAGGCTCATGACACCGCCGCCTTCGCCTTCGGAGTTCTGCAGCTTGTAGGGCGGGTTGTCGGGGAACTGCACGGTGCAGGGCGACGTGCCGTCCACGCTCGTGTTGGGGCCGTAACCCTCGCGCAGCGCGGCCACGAGGTCGAACGCCTTGAACGACGATCCGGGCTGGCGGTGCGACTGCGTCGCCAGGTTGAACTTCTGCGACTCGAAGTCCTTGCCGCCCACGATGGCGCGCACCGCGCCGGTCGACGGTTCGATCGACGCGACGGCGGCGGTGAACTTGCCGTTGGTGTCGGGCAGGATGTTGTCGACGGCGTGCTGCGCGGCGTCGGCGACGGCGGGGTCGAGCGTCGTGTAGATGCGCAGCCCACCCTTGAACACCGCGTTGTAGCGCTCGGACTCGGTCTCGCCGAGGCGGCGGTCGTGCAGCAGCGCCTGCTTGACCTCCTCGACGAAGTAGTCGTTGGGCGTCTTCTCCAGGCTCTGCACGTTGCTCGGCAACGGACGCGCCAGCGCCTGCTCACCCGCCGCCTGGGTGATGACGCCTTCGGTGACGAGCCGGTCGACGACAACCTTGCGCCGCGCCTTGGCCGCCGCCGGATACTTGATGGGGTCGTAGCCGACCGGGTTGCGGATGAGGCCGGCGAGCAGAACGGCGTCGCCCTCGTCGAGCTGCGACGCCTTCTTGCCGAAGTACACCTCGGCGGCCGCCTGGACCCCGTAGGCGCCGTTGCCGAAGTACACCGTGTTGAGGTAGCGCTCGAGGATCTGCTTCTTGGTGTTGTGGTCCTCGAGGCGCCAGGCCAGCAGCGCCTCGCGGACTTTGCGGTCGACGGTCTTCTCCGGCGTCAGCAGCGAGTTCTTCACCAGCTGCTGGGTCAGCGTCGAGCCGCCCTGGCGGACTTCGCCCGACTTGACGTTGGTGGCGAGGGCGCGGAACATGCCGCGCAGGTCGATCCCGTGGTGCTTCCAGAAGCGGTCGTCCTCGACGCCGATGACGGCGTTAACGACGGCGTCGGGTACCTGCGAGAGCTTGACCGGCGCCCGGTTCTCGTCGGCGTGGAGATAGGCGAGAACCGTCCCGTCGCGGCGCAGGACCGCCGAGCGCTCGCTCAGCTCGCTCATCTGGGCCAGCGCCTGGCCCTTCGAGGTCGTCCAGTCGCCGGTGAAGGCGCGCGCCTGAGGAATCAGGATCAGCAGGCCAATCGCCAAGAGCGCTCCGGCGATCGCTGCAGTTCGAACCAAGCGCCCAAGAATCTGCACAGCGCGACAACGCTATAGCTAACGTCGGCCTGCCATGGATCGGCGGACCCAAGCGTTGGCGCTCACCGCCGTGATGGCAGTCGGACTGCTGCGCGGCGGCTGGTGGGTGGCCGTGACCGAGGTCATGAGCCCGATCGACGAGGCGGCCCACGTCGACTACGTCACCGCGATGGGCGACCACGGCGCGCCGCCCAAGGTCGGCCGCGATCGGGTCGACACCCGGATACTCGAACTGGCCAAGGAGTCGCCCACGTCGCAGTGGCGCCCCTCCCCCGTCACCGTCGACAACCACGACCCGCGGTGGGGTGCCTTCGCCCAGAGCTACGAGGGCGTGCAGCCGCCGCTGTACTACGCGGTGCTCGCCGTGCCGTGGAAGCTGCTGCACGGCTACGGCGGCGTGGCCACGCTCTACATCCTGCGCGTCGTCACGCTGCTGATGGCGCTGTGCGCCATTCCGTTGACGTGGTTGTTGGCCCGCGAGGTGTTCCCCGACCGGCCTGAGATCGCGCTCGGGGCATGCGGCGCCCTGGTGTTCGTCGGCGGCTTCAACGCCAACGTCGCCAACGTCACCAACGACGCGCTGGTGATGCCGTTGGTGACAGCCGCGCTGTGGCTGACGGCGCGCACGTGGAACAAGGGGTTCCAGGCCCGCTCGGCGATCGGCGTCGGCGCACTCGTCGGCCTGTCGGTGCTGGCCAAGACCACCGGCCTCGTCGCCATCCCCCTCGTCGCCCTCGGCGCCCTCGGCCCGCTGTGGACCCGTGGCGCGGTGGCGCGCCGCTACGTCGCGTGGGGCGCGCAAGCGGGAGGTGTCGCGGCCGTCTTCGTCATCCCGTGGTTGCTGTGGAACCGGGCGACGTACCACGCCTGGAGCGCGTCGGCCGCCGTCGACAAGATCACCGGTCCCCTCCAGCCGCCGGTGCCGCGCACCCTCCACGGCGTCGTGATGCACCTCAAGAGCGCGGTGACCGCGTTCTGGTCGCCCCAACTGGGCGTCACCCGCATCGGCCACGCGGCGGTGTTCTGGACGCTGGGCGGCGGCGCCATCCTGCTCGCGGGCGCGGTCTTCCACCTGCGCCGCCGCCCGACGCGCGACGCCCTTGGTCTCGCGTGGATGAGCGTGGCGATCCCGCTCGGGTTGCTGCTGATGATCGGGATCATCGCCTACGTGTTCGGCGGATCGTCCTCGGTCGTGGGCCGGCACCTCTACCCCACGCTGCCGGCGCTGCTCGTCGCCATCGCCGCGGCGGCCTGCACGGTGTTCCGCCGGCCGCGTGTCGGGCTCGCGATCGTCGCGCTGCTCGTCGCCGTCGGCGTCACCCTCGAACGCGCCGACGACTCGCGTTACGTCCTCGGCACCTACACGCGCGGCGCCATCGGTCCGCTCACGCCCGTCGTCGGCAACACCCGGGGCGACGGGTCCGTCGCCAGTCCCCTACGCGTGCATCTCGAGGCCAACTGCGTCATCGCCGGCGTGGGAATCGAGTTCGCCAGCGCGCCGATGCCGACACCGACGGTCACCCGCGTCGACGCCGGCGGCGGCACGTTCGCCTTCTATCCCGTTGCAGCACCGGCGCGAGCCGTCGACGTCGACGTACCCGCCGGGTTCCGGCTCAGCGCCACCGCCCACCACCGCACGGCCACACCGGTGGCCTCGGCCTACTGCGCCCAACCCCATCCGGCGCAGCGGCGCTTCGACGCCTTGTTCCACCCCGACCACCCCAACTGGCCCCTCGCCCTCGTTCGTGACTGGCCCACAGGTTGGGCCGTCGTCGCCTGGCTGCTTGCCGCCGCCAGCGCGCTGTGGGCGTGGCGGTCCGTCAGTCCGACAACGCGTCGAGAGCCAGAAACAGATCCTCGATCGTGAACGGCTTCGCCAGCACCACCTTGATGCCGGCGTCGGCCAGCTCGTCGGCGGTCGGGTGCGAGCCGGCCGCCGCGATCGCGACGATCGGGATGTCGCGCGTGCGTTCGTCAGAGCGCAGCAGGCGGACGAGTTCGAGCGCGCCGATGTCGGGCAGATCGACGTCGAGCAGGATCGCATCGGGTACGTGCACCCGCGCCAGGTCGATCGCCATGTGGCCCTGCGATGCGGGAATGACGTCGACATCCGCGAAGCGGGCGAGCATGGCGCTCACCAGCCCGAGGCTGTCGACGTTGCTTTCCACGTAGAGGATGTGCGCCAGATTCGATTTCAATCGCAACGCCCGCGTCGAGGCCGGCGACGCCTCGGCGGCGCGTCCCTCACCACCGGCGTCGTCGGCGCGGGGCAACGTCACCACGAAGGTGTTGCCCCGTTCGTCGCCGGGGGTGACGGTCAGGGTGCCGCCCATCGCCTCGATCAGGCTGCGGCTCAACGGCAGCCCGAGGCCGGTGCCCTTCTCGGCCGTGCCGGACAAACGCACCATCGGTTCGAAGATCATCTCGCACTCGAGCGGCGTCAGCGGCGTGCCCATGTCGGCGAAGCGCAGCATCACGGCGCGATCAGCCACGTCGACGCTGACCGTGACCGGCGCCTCGCGTGCGCCGTACTTGATGGCGTTGGACAACAGGTTGAGTGCGACTTGTTTCAGCCGGTCCGGGTCGGCCCACACCGTCGCGTCGCCGATGGCGCCGGGGACCATCGCCAAGGAGACGCCACGTTCCTCGGCCAGCGGTCGCACGAGGTTCACGGCCGCGCCGAGCACGGCACTCACGCGCACCGTCGTCGGCTTGAGCGACAACCGTCCGCTGGCCAAGCTGGCGCTGTCGAGCAGGTCGTCCACCATCGCCGACAGCTGACGCGCCGCCTGCTCGATGTGGGCGACGTCCTCGAGCGCAGATGACGACAGGTCGTCACGGCGCAACAAGGCGGTGAAACCGAGCAGGCTCGTCAGCGGCGTACGGAACTCATGGCTCACCCAGGCCAAGAAGTCGGTCTTCGCCCGGTTGGCCGCCTGGGCCGCCAGGCGGGCCTCTTTTGCTTCCTGCTCGGCGATGCGGCGCTGGGAGATGTCGGTGACGAGCACGACGATGCCGCGCACGCGCCCGTCGACGATGTCGGGGATGTAGGACGCCTGCGTGTAGCGCTTCTCGCCGTTCGGGGTCGGGATCTCCCGATCGAACATCTGCCGTTCGCCCGCCAGCGCCCGCTCCAAGAACGGCAGGTTCTTGGCGTACAACGCCTCGCCCAGCACCTCGCGGATGTGACGGCCGTGAATCTGTGCCGGCGTCAACCCGAAGTAGTCGACGTAGGCCTGGTTGGCGAGCTGGTTGCGCAGGTCGGCGTCCCAGTAACCGATCAGCGCGGGCAGCCCGTTGAGAATCGCCTCGACGACACCGGCCACATGCGCGGGGGCGTCGTCGATGCCCGGCTCCCACGACGTCTCGTTGCGCACCCTCACCGAACGTATCGACGCCATCCCAACGGCGTGCCGAGGGCCGGCCCAACGGAAGGACAACGATCGCTTGTGGGCGCAGAGGGACTCGAACCCCCGACATCTGCCTTGTAAGGGCAGCGCTCTAGCCAACTGAGCTATGCGCCCGCTTGTGTGAAGGTGCGGGGCGCCAGGGTACTGGCTGGGCGTCGAGCGCTAGTGGGTCCGCTCCAGGACCATGACGGCGACGTCGTCAGGATGCTTGGGCGTCAGCCGATCCACCAGGGCGCGCAGCTCGACCGACAGGCGCGCCGCGTCGTAGCCCTTGGTCTCGGCGAGGAAGGCGTCGAGCTCGCGCTCGCCGAAGGCCGGGTCGCGCTCGACGATGCCGTCGCTGAAGAGCACGACCATGGCGCCGGGCGGCATCCGGTAGCGCTCGACGCGGGGCGAGTCGTCGCCCAACCCGAGGGCGGCGCCGAAGCGGCCGAGACGCTGCACCTCGCCGTCGCACACCATGCGCGCCTGGAGATGCCCGGCGAGGGTGACGGCCACCGTGCCGGTCTGGCGGGTGTAGCGCACGATCGCCGCGGTGCAGAACAGATCCGACGGCTCGGCGACGAGCGCCTGGTTGGCGACGCGGGCGATGTGGGCGGTGTCGGGGTTCTCGAGCGCCGAGGCCCGGGACGCGTAGCGGGCCAGTGACGTGACCGCCGCGGCTTCGGCGCCCTTGCCGCACACGTCGCCGAGCACGGCGACCCAACCGTCCTCGACGGCGAACAGGTCGTAGAAGTCGCCGGCGACTTCGTCAGGACTCGCGGGGACGAGCCAGGCGGCGGCGGCGAAGCCGGGCAGCCGCGGCAGCACCGGCGGCAGCAGGCTGGTCGACAGCGTGCGGGCGATGCGGTCGCGTTCGGCGAACGCCTGCTCCAGTTGCGCGTGCGACCGGCGCTGGCTTTCGGCCCACCGGGCCCGCTCCAGCCATCGACCGATGAGTTCGCTGACGAGGGCGAAATAGAGGCGGTACTCCTTGAGCGGTTGCGGGTCGTCGAAGTGCAATGACAGCAACCCGAGCGTCTCGTCGGCGCGGAAGGGCGACACCAGCCACGAACCGCTGTCGAACATCTGCAGCGACAGCGCCGCCGGGTAGCGCGCCGCGAACTCGGCGCGGTCTTCGACGTAGGCCGCCTCGCCGTTGAGTACGGCGCGCAGCCAGGTGCTGCGCTCGACGTCGATGTGTTCGAGTTCGTCGATCAGTTCGGGCGACGCGCCACGCGACGCGATCACCTGCAACCGGTTGTGCTCGACGATGGCGACGCTGCCGAAGATCGGCGCCGACGGAATGTTGATCTCGTGGAGCGCGGCTTCGGCGACGGCGCGCACCGAGCGGGCGCGGGCGAGCACTGAACTCATCGACAGCACCGCTTCCGCCTGCGACGCGATGCGCTCGGCGCGGCGGCGGCTCTCGGCCTGCGCCTCGGCGTCCTCGCGCAGTTCCACGTCGAGCGAACGCACCTCGTCGACGGAGCGTTCGAGCCGGTACGCCAGCGCGGCGAGCGCCACCACGAGCAGCGACATGCCGACGATGCTCGTGACGCCGCGTTCGGTCAGGTGCCACGTGCGCGACGGCGTCAACCCGAAATACCAGAACTCGGCGACGACGCCGAGACCGGTGATCGCCACGGCGAGCGCGCCCGCGGTGCACGTGACGGCGACGAGCAGGATCGCGAGGAACGCGCTGGGGCGTACTCGCGTCGGGTCGTCCATCGCCTGGAGGGCGGGCAACACCAGCACGGGCACCAGCAAGCCGGCGGCGACGCGCAGCCAGCCCGGCGGCACACCGAAGAGCCAGCGCGGTACCAGGTCGTCGAACTGCGGGCGCTGGAGACCCGTCGCTTGCGGACCCAGGGCGACTTCGACGGCCTCGGCGAAGGGCACCGGCACGACGACCCAGATCGTCTTGCCGCCATCGGCCGCCAGACCGACCCCCCAGCTCTCGGCCAGCGAGTCGACGATGTGGAGCCCGCGACCGTACGGCTCGTCCATGAGCGGCGAGCGCTTCCGCGGCAGGTCGCCACCCTCGTCGGTGATCTCGATGCGCAGCGAGCGCGGGTCGAGCTCGATCGTCAGGTCGAAGCCGGAGTGGGCGTGACGGACCGAGTTGGTCGCCAACTCGGAAACGAGGAGCAGCACGTCGTCGACGAAGTCTTCGGGAAGATCACCGAGCGTCTCGCGAACGAATTGTCTCGCAGCACGAATAGAGCCAGGGTCCGCAGAGAATCCCTGCTCAGCCTTCACAAGCCTGCAACTTTTCCCGGCTCCTTCATTGCCCCCGCTGTTGTTGCCCGAAAATTGCATCCCCTAAACTTGCCGACGCCGCCGGTACCGTTTCGCGATGGCGCGAGGAGAGGGTGACGCGGCAGACGACCTGGTGGGTCGCTACCTGCGCGAAATCGCCGCGCACCAACTGTTGACCGCCGCCGACGAAGTCCGCCTGGCGACGCTCATCGCGGAGGGCCAGGTCGCGATCACCGCGCTGGAGAGCCCGACCCTCACCCCGGCGGAGAAGCGGCGGTTGCGCCAGACAGTGCGCGCCGGCGACGACGCCAAGCAGGCCTTCATCGTGTCGAACCTGCGCCTGGTGGTGAACATCGCCAAGCGTTACCAGCGCGCCGGTATGCCACTGCTCGATCTCGTGCAGGAAGGCAACCTCGGGCTGATCCGCGCCGTCGAGAAGTTCGACCACACCAAGGGCTACAAGTTCTCGACGTACGCCACGTGGTGGATCCGACAGGCCATCGGCCGCGCCATCGCCGAGAAGAGCCGGACGATTCGCGTGCCGACACGTGTCGGTGACGCCGCAGCGGCGGTCGAGCGGGCGCGCAATTCCTTGCGCGAGGCAACCGGCAAGGAGCCGACGCGCCAGGAGATCGCAGAATCCACCGGCATGACCGAGCTAGCGGTGGCGGCGGCCGAGCGCATCACGCCCGACCCGCTGTCGCTGTCGCTCGCCCAGGACGAGGACCGCGAGCTGATCGACACGGTCGCCGATCCGGAATCGGAGAAGGGCTTCTTCGAGGCCGAGCAGGACGACGACCGCATGCACCTCCACATCGCGTTGGCGACGCTGCACCCGCGCGAGCGGGAGGTGCTCGAGTTGCGCTTCGGTCTCGACGGCGACGAGCCGCGCACGCTCGAGGAACTCGGCGAGCGCTTCAAGGTGACGCGCGAGCGCATCCGGCAGATCGAGGCGAAGGCGATGACGAAGCTGCGTCATCCCGCGACGCCGTCGAACCTGCGCCAGCTCCAGGCCCTGGCGGCTGCCAGAGCCCGGAAAGCTGGCTAGAGCGCTTCATTCGGCCCGACCTACGCGGTGAGCGGAACCTGTTCGTCCTTGCGCGGCCGGCCTCGTTTCCGCTTGAACGCGAGGACCTTGCCGTTGAAGAACAGCTGACCACCCCACACGCCCCACGGCTCGCGCCGGGCGAGGGCACCGTCGAGGCAGCGCTCCTGCAGCGCGCAGGTGTTGCAGATGGCCTTGGCGGTGGCGATGTCGTCGAGTTGTTCCGAGAAGAACAGGCCAACCATGGTGGCTGCGCCGTCCTGGCACTTCGGGACGGTGGGCGCCTCAGGTTCTGTCCATTGTTGCGATTGTTCGTACATCCGTACTCCCCCATTTGGATTCGTCGCTGGAAAACAAAGAGACCACCGGGATTTCCCGGTGGCCTCTGAGGGTCCTAACGAAGTTGCGGGTTGCTTACCCAGAACTTCGGACTCCCCTGAGGCCGGCACCATCCTTGAGATTGACCTTGTGGTCTCCCATGGACGGCATCACGAAGACGCGCGTGCGCGTGGCATCGGCGTACGTCGCCGTTGCAATTGCGCAGATCGTCCAAGTGAGCATTGGAATTGGTTACCTCGTGATGGTTTGGTTAGGTCGGGCGCGGCGGCCCCGAAGACAGCAAATTCCGGGGATGTCCGACTCAATCACATGTGCGTGATTCCGTCAATCATTTATTCAGGGAATTTATGCATTGTTGGAGCAGGGCCTGTGACGAGGCAGCGATCGGCGAGCGACGGGCGTCGTGGTCGAGCACGACGAGGTCCTCGCCGTAGCGGTCGGCAACCACCGCGCCTGCCTCCTGACACACGAGCAGCGCCCCCATGTAGTCCCAGGCGCCGTGCGCGGGACGCGGCGTGCAGTCGATGAAGGCGTCGAGCACGCCGGCGGCCACGGCGCAGATGTCGAGCGCGGCCGCACCGAGGCAGCGGTACTGCCGCCAACCGAGCCAGTGGTCGGGCAGCCCCGACAGGCCGACGAACGCGTCGGCCAGTTCGGGGGCGCGCAGCGGCCGGGTGGGCTGACCGTCGACGGTCGCCCCGCCGCCCCGCGTCGCCCGGTACCGGGTGCCGGTTGCCTGGTTGACGACCACGGCGGCGAGCGGGCCGTCGCCGTCGACGGCGCACAGGCTGGTAGCGAACCACGGCAAGCCGGCGGCAGCGTTCGTCGATCCGTCGATGGGGTCGACGACGACGACGATGGCGCGGTCGGCGTCGGTGAGCCCGCTCTCCTCGCTCAACACCCCGACGTTGCCTTTCGCCAGCACGTCGAGCACCGCGGCGTCGGCGGCGAGGTCGCATTTGTACTGGCCGGCACGGGTGCCGGCGAGACCCCAGTCGGTCAGGTCGGCGACGGCGCGCTTGACCGCGTCGGCGGCCTCGTCGAGCAGTTGCAGGAGCGCTTCATTCGTCACGGGGCCGCCAGCGTACGATCTGGGTCGTGAGCGAGCCTGCGAGCGAACCAACGGGTACTGCGGCCGAGTCATCGGCCAGCGCCGGAGGCGCTTGCTGATGGCTGTCATCGACGTGCCGGGATTCGTGGCCGAACTCAAGGACCATGCCGTGGACCACGGCTTCCACGTGCACGACGAGCGGCACTTCGTCGAGACGTACTCGCTGCGCCAGGCATGGGAAGTCGAACTGCACCCCGAGGCGGGCTGCGGCGGCCCCGTCGACCTGCACCTCGCCCTCGAACTCGATCCCCGCGTCATGCTCGCGTTCGAGGACGCCGTCATGGCCCTCGACGACGACGACGAGGACGCGCAACCCCCCGACGAGTTCTACTTCCCGCTGACCTTCACGTGGTCGCTCCCGCCGCTGCCGCACGGTCCCGACCTGCTGCGCCTCGCCATCGACCTCGCCGGCGTCGGCGGAATCGAGTTGCCGGTTGAGGTCTCGGCGATCGACTCGATCCCGTCGGCCACCGATGCGGCCGAACGCCGTTTGACGGTGGTGGCCAAGCAACTGCTGTCGCTGGCGAAGATCTTCGGCGGCGAGGAGTTGCTGTGCGGCGTGCTCGACCGCTGCCTTGCGGTCTCGAACCACTTGCTCGAGAACGCGCCCGTCTGGCTGGACGGGTAAGACCGCCGGGCTAGCGGCGGCGCCGGCCGCCGTTATGTTCGAGGGCGGCGAGCACGGCGTCGGTCACGGCGTCGACGATGAGCGTCAGCTGGTCGTCGTCGAGCTTGGCCGGCTTGGGCGACTTGGCTTCCTTCGCCTCCGCGTTGGCGCGACGGCGCAGCAGCGTGATGTCGCGCTCGATCCGCCCGAGGGAGGCGAGGAACTCCTCGCGCGTTTCGGTCACCTCGGCGGCGCTGGCGGCCACCCACGCGGCGAGGCCGTCGGTGCCACCGATGGCCTTGAGGGCGTCGGTGAGGATCAGACGCAGGTCCTCGGTGACCTCGCCGACCTTCTGGCTGAACTCGGCGAGGGCGTCGGCGCCCGCCTGCACCGCGCCGAAGATCCCGGCGGCCTGCTCGGTGAGGTCGATCTCGCGCTGCGAGGCCAGACGCTCGAGTTGCATGGCGACCTTGGTCAGCGCTTCTTCGGTGCGGCCGAGCGTGTCCTCGGTGAGGCCGGCGACACGAGCGTTGAGCTCGCTCAGCTGGGCGACGGCGTAGCGCGCCGTCACGTCGGGCGTTTCGAGACTCGTCAACGTGGCCGCGGGCGGCTCGGACGCGTCGGCGTGCTCCGGATCCGGTTCGGCGGTGTCGGATGCCGTGTCGAACGCCGGCGTGTCCAGCACGAGCGACAGCGCGGGCTCGGTGGTGGGCACGGGCTCGGGCTCGGCCTCGGGAATCGACGGCAGACCCAGCGACGACGCCACCGCCTCGAGCGGCAACCGCCACCGTTCGGACTCGATTTTGGGCGCGTCCTCACGGATCAGGCGCGGCGCGTTGACCGACACCTCCCGCGGACCGCGGGCCCACACGGCACCGCATCCGGCGAACCGACCCGTGCACACCGTGCCGCAGACCGTGCATTCGCAGTGGTCCGCATACGCGGTCATCGGGTGTTCGCAGGTCTCAGCGATCTGCGGACCGAACTCGTGACACCAACCCATGGTGAGGGAAAGGGTACAGGTGGGGCGGGCAGGGCTCGAACCTGCGACCCAAGGATTATGAGTCCTCTGCTCTAACCAACTGAGCTACCGCCCCGCTTTGCGAGGCACTCTACGAATTTGAGCTCCGGGGCTGGGACTCGAACCCAGAACCTATTGATTAACAGTCAACCGCGCTGCCGATTGCGCCACCCCGGAAGGGAGGTTGCAATTTAGCAAGACCCCACTTCTGTGAAGGATTTTCCGCCCATAGGGCATGCGATCCTTCACAGAACGATGCTTACTCCTCTTCGAGGAAGCCGCGCAGGCCCTGGGACCGGATGGGGTGGCGCAGCTTGGCGAGGGTCTTCGACTCGATCTGGCGGACGCGCTCGCGGGTGACGCCGAACTCGCGGCCCACTTCTTCGAGGGTGCGCATCTCGCCACCGTCGAGGCCGAAGCGCAGCTTGATGATGTCGCGCTCGCGGTCCGACAGCTGGTCGAGAGCTTCGGTGACCGCGGCGGTCAGCATCATGCGGGTGGCGTAGTCGGCGGGGACTTCGGCCGAGTCGTCGGAGATCGTGTCGGACAGCGAGAAGTCGTCCTCGTCGCCCACGGGCTGTTCGAGCGAGACCGTGTCCTGGTTGATCTTGAGGATGTCGCGCACCTTCTCAGGCGACATGTCCTCGAGCTTGGTCGCCAGCTCCTCGATCGTCGGCTCGCGACCCAGCTCTTGGAGCATCTGGCGCTGCACCCGCAGGACCTTGTTGATCGTCTCGACCATGTGCACCGGGATGCGGATGGTGCGGCCCTGATCGGCGATGGCGCGGGTGATCGACTGGCGGATCCACCACGTGGCATACGTCGAGAACTTGAAGCCCTTGGTCCAGTCGAACTTGTCGACGGCGCGCATCAGGCCGATGTTCCCCTCCTGGATCAGGTCGAGGAACTGCATCGCACCCTTGCGGTAGCGCTTGGCGATCGACACCACCAAGCGCAGGTTGGCGTTGGTGAGCTGACCTTTGGCGACGAGGCCGTCGGCGACGGTGCGCTCGAGCGGCCGGCGCTCCTCGGTCGGGATCGACGCGCGGTCGCCGTACTTCTCGTCGAGTTCGGCCAGTTGCGTGTGGGCGGCGAGGCCCGCCTCGATGCGCTGGGCCAGGCGCACTTCCTCCTCGCCGGTGATCAGCGGGAACTTGCCGATCTCCTTGAGGTACATGCGCACCGGGTCGCCGGCGCCGCCGCGCCCGTCGTCGTAGGGGACGTCGGCCGCGCTCCCCCGCGCCGCGCGCGGCGCCCGCGGCTTCTTGGGGCGGTCGACGCGCAGCTGGCGCACGACGGCGTCGTTGGCGGGCGCCGGTTCCTCGGTGAGGACGTCCTGGGCGCTGGCGCGATCGACGGCGTCGATGTCCTCGTAGCGGATGCCGGCGCTCGTGACCCACTCCACGACGCCGTTGATCAGCTCGGGCGTGAGCTCGACGTCCTTGAGGGCGCTGACCAAGTCCTCCGACGACAGCACGCCCTTCACCCGGGCCAACGCCAGCAGCGCCTCGACCTCGTCGGCGGGGATGTCGAGCGGGAAGGACGGAACGGGCATGGATGCGTCGCTCATTCGTCCTCCCCCCTTTCGTCCTCAGCCGGTTCGGCAACGTGCGCCAGCCACGCTACCAATGCCACGGTCGCCTCTGAACGGAGTTCGTCGTCCTGGAGCTGTTCGCGGGTCTGCTTGAGCCACGCGATGGTCGGCGCGACCTCGGCGTAGTCCGCGCCCTGCGCCAGGGACTTGTTGAGCCGGGCCGCCGCGGCGTCGGCGGCGACGCGCACGAGACCGGCGAGCACGTCGTCGGGATCGGCGTCGACGTCGTCGACCGCCAAGCGACGCAGCAGCGCCGCGGCCTCGGGCGGTGCCTGCTCGATCGCCTCGTGGAGGGGCGCGCCCGTGGCCAGCGCCAGGAATGCGTCGTGGTGCGCCTGATCGGTGAAGAGCACCTCGTGCAGCTTGCCGGCGACGGCTTCGGGGCGATGGATCGCCACCTTGAGCGCTTCGGTCTCGGGGCCTTCGATGACGACACGCGGCTTCACTGGCGGTACGACCATCTTCGAGCCGCGTCGTTTGAAGCTTGCAAGAAGCACGGGTTCGGGGATCTCGAGTTGCTGTGCGATCTTTCCGATGTAGATGCCCTGAGTGGTTTCGTTTGGGTGCTCGGCAACCATTTCGAGCGCGCCTTCCGCCGCCTTCGCTCGACCCTCGGGGCTGCGAAGGTCACTGGCGTCGAGAACGCGCTGCACGCGGAAATCGAGGAACGAGCGGGCATCCCTCAGCGCTTGGCGCAACGCCGCGGGATCGCGCCGCGCCAGGTCGGCGGGATCGGCGCCCTTGGGCAACGCCAGCACGTGCAGCGACAAGTCGAGGTCGCGCTCCCAGGCGTAGAAGCGCTCGGCCGCGGCCTGGCCGGCGGCGTCGGCGTCGTAGGCCAGCACGATGCGCGGCGCGAACACGCGCAGGGTGCGCAGGTGCTCCTCGGTGACCGCCGTGCCACAGGTGGCGACGGCGCGCGGCGCCCCGGCGAGGTAGAAGGCGATCACGTCGGTGTAGCCCTCGCACACCACGATCTCGCCGCTCTTGACCGCGTCCTCTTTGGCCCAGTTGAGCCCGTAGAGGATGCGGCGCTTGGAGTAGATCGGCGTCTCCGACGAGTTCTTGTACTTCGCCGGATCGCTCGAGCCCGGTAGGACACGCCCGCCGAAGGCGACCGGCCGGCCCGACGTGTCGTAGATCGGGAACACGACGCGCGCCCGGAAGAAGTCCTGTTGCTTGCCGGCGCGGTTGACGAAGCCGAGGCCGGTGTCGGTGAGTTCCTTGTCGGTGATCTTGAGGTGACGCGCCAACTTGTCCCACGCGTCGGGCGCCCAGCCGATGTTGAACTGGGCGGCGATCTTGGAGTTGTAGCCGCGCTCCTTGAGGTAGTCGCGGGCCTTGCGGGCGTCGGGGCTCGTCAGCAGTTGCTCGTGGTAGTAGGCGACCGCCTTCTCCATGGCGGCGTAGAGCGCGTCGCGCTTCTTGCGGCCCTCCCCGTCGTTGCCGCCGCTGTCGTAGCGCAGCTGGATGCCGGCCTTCGCCGCCAGCTTCTCCACGGCCGCCGCGAAGTCGAGATGTTCGGTCTCGCGCACGAACGTGATGACGTCGCCCGACGCCTGGCAGCCGAAGCAGTGGTAGACGCGCAACTCCTGGTTGATCGAGAACGACGGCGACTTCTCGGCATGGAAGGGGCACAGACCGGTCCACCGCGTTCCAACCTTGCGCAACGCCATGCGCTCGGACGCCACGGCGACGAAGTCGGTCGCCTCGCGTACCCGCGCTATGTCCTCCGCCAGGATGCCCATCCGCCTGTGAGGCTACCGCCGGGGTGTGCGCCCTACTTCAGGTAGCGGTCGAACCACTCCAGCACGATCTCGAAGCGCTGGACGCGGTGGCGCGGTGCCCCCGACCGTGACATCTCGTGGCCCTCACCCGGGAAGCGCACCATCTCGACGTCGCGGCCGAGCCAGCGCAGGCCGGCGAAGAGCTCTTCGGCCTGCGCGATGGGGCAGCGCCAGTCGTCGTCGGAGTGCATGATCAAAAGCGGCGTCGTGATCTTGTCGAGGTACGTCGTCGGCGACTGGCGGATGTACTCATCACGGTCGTCCGTCACCGACTTGCCGTGGTAGCCGAAGAACGCGGTGGCGATGTCGGAGTTGCCCTCCATCAGCGCCAGGTTGTTCGCCGAGCGCTCAGAAACCGCCGCCTTGAACTTCTTGCTGTGGCCGACGATCCAAGACGTCATGTAACCGCCGTACGAACCACCGAGCACGCCGAGGCGATCGCCGTCGACGAAGTCGAACTGCTTGACCGCGGCGTCGACGGCCGCCATCACGTCTTCGTAGTCGACACTGCCCCACCCGGTTCCGGGCTCGACCGGCGCGTTTCGGCCGCGCACGGCGCGTCCCCACGCTTCGCCGTAGCCCGACGAGCCACGGGGGTTGCAGTAGATCACCGCGTATCCGGCACCGGCCGCGACCTGGAACTCGTCGAACAGCTTGTTGCCGTACTGCGTGAACGGGCCGCCGTGGATGTGCAGCAGCGTCGGATACTTCTTGCCGGCCTTGGCGCCGACGGGCGGGATGACCCAGCACGGCACCTTCGTCTTGTCCTTCGACGTCGCCGTGTACGCCTCGGGTTCCTGGATCTGGCGCAGCGTCAGCAGGCGCTCGCCGTGGCGGGTGAGTTGCTTCTCCACGCCGTCGACGAGCACCGACAACTCGAACTGCGTCGTCGGCGATCCCCACACGAAAGCGGTGACACCGTTGCGCACGTCGAAGCCGCTCACGATGCGATCGCCGTCGACCATCAACTCGGGACCCGGCGGGTCGTCCTCGTCGGGGTCGGCGTGCACCCGGTACAGCGGCTGGTTGCCGCGGTCCTCGGCGGTGAACCACAAGTACTCGCCGTCCCACGCCGGCTCGCGCGCGCCCCAGAGGTAGGGCAGACAGTGACGGTCGAGCGACGGAGTGAGAATCGTCACGTCACCGGTCGACACCTCGAGCACGCCCACCTGGCTGTTGGCCGGCAGCACACCGGTGGGCGCGCCGACAAAGGCCAGGTCCGAGCCGTCGGGCGAGTACGCCGGGCGCCCGAAGTTGAACCCCGTCTCGGTGAGCTGTTCGGCGGCTGCCGACCCGTCGGCGCGCACGCGCCACAGGTCGACGGCGCGATCGATGTCCCAGGTGTCGTGGCGCGCCGACGCGAACGCGATCCACTTGCCGTCGGGCGACCACGCCAACCCCGAGTCGCCCCAGGGCCCGTCGGTCAATCGCTCGGGTTTCGTCGTCCCGTCGGCGGGCACGGTGAAGATGGCCCGTGGCCGATCGAGGACGTAGCCGGCGCCGTCGGACTTGTAATACAGGTGGCGGATGCGCCGCGGCGGTTGGTCCTTGGCCTTCACCTTGGCGGCGCGCTCGGTGTCGCCCTGACGCGCGCCGAACGCCACGGTGGCGCCGTCAGGCGACCAGGCGACGTCGTCGATCTCCTCGGGCGACGATGCGAGGCACACCGCTTCGCCGCCACCGAAGACGGGCAGGGTGTAGAGCTGGCTGCCGCCCTCCTCGCGGTGGCTGACGAAGGCGAGCCGCGCGCCGTCGGGCGACCACCGCGGAACCCGATCGCGCGCCGCGCCCGAAGTGAACGGACGCGGTTCGCTCAGCCCGTCGGTACCGACGAGCCAGATGCGCGACCGGTATTCGTTGGCGTCGAGGTGGATCGTGGTGACGACGTAGGCCACCGTCGCCCCGTCGGGTGACACCCGCGGATCGCTGACGTCGACGAGCAGCCCGACGTCCTCGGGCTGGAATCCGAGACGCCGCGCTGCCGGACTCACTTTGTCTGGCCTGAGGTACCGACCACTGCTTGCGCGGCCGCCAAGCGGGCGATCGGGACGCGGTAGGGCGAGCAGCTGACGTAGTCGAGCGCCGCCTGGTTCACGAAGAACTCGATCGACTCGGGATCACCACCGTGCTCGCCGCACACACCGAGCTTGAGCGCGGGCTTGGTCTTGCGGCCCCGCTTGGCGCCGAGCGAGACGAGCTCTCCCACACCCGCCTGGTCGAGGGTGTCGAACGGGTTGCGCGGCAGGAGACCCTGGTCGAGGTAGGCGGTCATCATGCGGCCCTCGACGTCGTCACGGGAGAACCCGAAGGTCATCTGCGTGAGGTCGTTGGTGCCGAAGCTGAAGAAGTCGGCGTGCTGCGCGATCTCCTCGGCGCGCAGCGCGGCGCGCGGCGTCTCGATCATGGTGCCGATGATGACGTTGATCTTCTTCCCAGCCTTTTCCGAACTGGCGAACTCGGCGATCGCCTCTTCGACCCACGAGCGGGCGAGGGCCAGCTCGGGACCGCTCACCGTCAGTGGGATCATCACCTCGACGACGGGCTTGCCGCCGGCCTTGGCGCGCTCGGCCGCCGCTTCCATAAGCGCCCGCACCTGCATGGCATAGAGGCCGGGCTTCACGACGCCCAGGCGCACGCCGCGGGTGCCGAGCATCGGGTTGAACTCTTTCCACTCCTCGGCGGCTTCGAGCAAGCGTTCTTCTTCGGCGCTGAGCCCGCTCGTGGCCTGTTTGATCAGCAGGTCCTCCGTCTTGGGGAGGAACTCGTGCAGGGGCGGGTCCAGCAGCCGCACGGTGACGGGCAGGCCGTCCATCGCCTCGAGGATCTCGACGAAGTCGGCCTTCTGCGCCTGGCGCAGTTCTTCGAGCGCGGCGGCTTCCTCGTCGGGCGTGTCGGCGAGAATCATGCGGCGCACGACGGGCAGGCGGTCCTCGGCGAGGAACATGTGCTCGGTGCGGCACAGACCGATGCCTTCGGCGCCGAACTGACGCGCCACGGCGGCGTCGGCGCCGGTGTCGGCATTGGCCCGCACGCCGACCTTGCCCTTGCGGATCTGATCCGCCCAGCTGAGCAACGTCTTGAATTCGGCGGGCGGCTCGCCCTGGGTGACGCCGACCTCGCCCTTGATGACGCGGCCGTCGCCGCCGTCGATCGAGATGACGTCGCCCTCGTTGACGGTGACGCCGCCGACGGTGAAGGACTTGGGACCGATCTTGAGCGCCTCGGCGCCGACGACGGCGGGCTTACCCCATCCGCGGGCCACGACCGCGGCGTGCGAGACCAACCCACCGCGCGAGGTGAGGATGCCCTCGGCCACGATCATGCCGTGGACGTCTTCGGGCGACGTCTCGGTGCGCACCAGCACCACGCGGTGGCCCTTGGCGGCCGCGGCGGCGGCGTCGTCGGCCGAGAAGTACGCGTGACCGACAGCCGCGCCGGGCGAGGCGCCCAAACCGGTGGCGATCACGGGCAGATCCGTCTGCTGGAACTGGGCGTGGAGCACGGAGTCGAGGTGGTCGGCGGTGACGCGCGACACGGCCTCTTCCTTGCTGATCTTCCAGCTGCCCTTCTGGCCCACCATGTCGACGGCCATGCGGAGCGCGGCGGCGCCGGTGCGCTTTCCGACGCGGGTCTGGAGCATGTAGAGCTTGCCCTGATCGATGGTGAACTCGGTGTCGCACATGTCGCGGTAGTGCTTCTCGAGCCGGTCGAAGATCGCCAGCAGCTCCTTGTGGATCGCCGGGAAATGCTTGGCCATCGCGCTCAGCGGCTCGGTGTTGCGGATGCCGGCCACGACGTCTTCGCCCTGGGCGTTGACGAGGAAGTCGCCGTAGGCGCCGGGCGCGCCGGTGGCGGGATCGCGGGTGAATCCCACGCCCGTGCCGGAGTCGTCGTCGCGGTTGCCGAAGACCATCGCCTGCACGTTGACGGCCGTGCCGAGTTCGTGGCTGATGTGCTCGCGGTCGCGATAGGCGATGGCGCGGGCGCCGTTCCACGAGCGGAACACGGCTTCGATGGCGCCGCGCAGCTGCGCCTCGGGCGTCTGCGGGAACGGCTTGCCCGTCTCCTGCTTGACGACGTCCTTGTAGCGCTCGCACAGCCGCCGCAGCGTGTCGGCGCTGATCGCCGAGTCGGACGTGACGCCGTCCCACTCCTTGGCCGTGTCGAGCAGGCGCTCGAACGGTTCACCCGAGATGTCGAGAACGATGCGGCCGTACATCGAGATGAAGCGGCGGTACGAGTCGTAGGCGAACCGCTCGTCGTCGGTCTGCTTGGCCAGCCCGTCGACCGACAGATCGTTGAGCCCGAGGTTGAGGACGGTGTCCATCATGCCGGGCATCGAGAACTTGGCGCCCGAGCGCACGGACACGAGCAGCGGGTCGACCGGGTCGCCGATGCGCTTGCCCATCTGCTTCTCGAGCTTGGCGACGGCCTTGGCGATCTCGGCGTCGAGGCCCGTTGGCCAGCCGCTGTGCATGTACGCCCGGCAAGCGTCGGTCGTGATGGTGAACCCGGGCGGGACCGGCAGGTTCAGTACCGACGTCATCTCCGCCAAGTTTGCGCCCTTGCCGCCGAGGAGGTCCTTGAGCGACATCGGGGGCTTGCGGTGCTTGTGATCAAACGCGAAGACGTAGGCCATAGGGCTCAAAGCCTATGACGTACGACAAGGATCTCCGTCAGAGTGCGGGTGTGGTCTCTCAGGCAGAGATTTCGGCGCCGCGCACCTTGAGCAGCGTCTTCTCCAGCAGCGCGACGTTGCCTTTGGAGACGAACGTGCGGGCGCCGGCCTTGACGGCGAAGCGCGGATCGTGCGCCGAGTGCACGATCACCGTCGTGCCCGGCTGGTCGTGGAGCGCGGCGATGACCTCTTCGCCACCCATGCCGGGCAGCGCGAGGTCGAGCACGAGCACTTCGGGTCGATGCTCCATCACGAGCGACAGTGCGTCGACGGCGTTGTCGACCCCGGCGAGGATGTCGTAACCACAGCGTTCCGCCACTTCGCGCACGAGACGGCGGATCATGGGATCGTCGTCGCAGACGAGGGCTTTTGGACGCGGTTCTCCGTCGTTCGAGAAGTGACTCATGGCGGATCAGCCGGCGATGGGGTGAGGAGTCTCCGCCAACCGCTCGATCGTCGACTCGAGCTTCCCGTGCTGGCCCTTCGACACGACGAACATGGCACCGCTCTTGACGGCGTACGTCGGGTCGTAAGACGAGTAGATGACCACCTGCGTCTCGGGCGAACTCGCCTTGATCGAGGGCAGGATCTCCTCGCCGGACATGCCGGGCATGACCAAGTCGAGCAGCAGGACGTCAGGATGATGGTCGAGGACCATGTCGAGGGCTTCGAGCGCAGTACCGACGCCCGCGAGGACGCGGAAGCCGGCCTTCTCGAACACCGCCCGCGCGATCTGACGACTCATTGCGTCGTCGTCACAGATGACGGCTGTGGGTTGCCGATTGGTCGCGTCAGACATGGGCTCTCTCCTGAGGGTCTATCGACCTATCGGTGCCATTACCCAACGGCTTTAGGAATTGTTGGGAATCGTTGTCCTCAAAAGCCCAGCTTGTCGCGCACGGCGGGAACGATCTCCGCGATCGGGACACGCACCTGCTCGGCGGTATCGCGGTCGCGAATGGTGACGGCGTTGTCCTCGAGCGAGTCGAAGTCGACCGTGACGCACAGCGGCGTGCCCACCTCGTCCTGGCGGCGGTAGCGACGGCCGATGGACTGCGTCTCGTCGTAGTCGACCATCCAGTTCTGCGCGAGCTGAGCATGGATGTCCTTGGCCAGCGGCGTCAGCGTGTCCTTCTTCGACAGCGGCAGCACTGCGACCTTGTAGGGCGCGAGGCGCGGATGCAGCCGCAGCAGCGTGCGCTTCTCGCCGTCCATCTCGTCTTCGGTGTAGGCGTCGATGAGAAACGCCATCATCGTGCGGGTGGCGCCGGCCGCCGGCTCGATGACGTGCGGGGTGTAGCGCTCGCCGCTGGCCTGGTCGAAATACTCGAGTTTCTCGCCCGAGTGCTGCGAGTGCTGCGTGAGGTCGTAGTTGCCGCGGTTGGCGATGCCCTCGAGCTCGCCCCACCCCCACGGGAAGTCGTATTCGACGTCGGTTGTGCCTGACGAGTAGTGGGACAGCTCCTCGGCATCGTGGGGCCGCAGCCGCAACGATTCCGACGACATGCCCAGGTCGAGGTACCACTCGTAACGCTTCTGCACCCAGTACGCGAACCACTTGTCGGCCTCGGCGGGCGGGACGAAGAACTCCATCTCCATCTGCTCGAACTCGCGCGTGCGGAACACGAAGTTGCCGGGGGTGATCTCGTTGCGGAACGACTTGCCGATCTGGGCGATGCCGAAAGGCGGCTTCAGCCGCGACGTCGTCATCACGTTGGCGAAGTTGACGAACATGCCCTGCGCGGTTTCCGGACGCAGGTAGGCGATCGCGCCCTCGTTCTCGACCGGCCCGGCATGGGTCTTGAACATCAGGTGGAAGGGCTTGGCTTCGGTGAAGTTGTCCTTGGCGCCGCAGCTCGGACAGACGCGGTCCTCGGGCAGCTGATCCTCGCGGAAGCGTGACTGGCAGTTCTTGCAGTCGACGAGCGGGTCGGTGAACGTCTTGAGGTGGCCGCTCGCCTCCCAGATCGCCGGCGGCGACAGGATCGACGCCTCGATGCCGACGACGTCGGTACGCGTCTGGACCATGTCGCGCCACCACGCGTCGCGCACGTTGCGCAACATGAGCACGCCCAGAGGGCCGTAGTCGTAGGTCGACCGGAAGCCTCCGTAGATCTCCGCCGAGGGGAAGACGAACCCGCGCCGCTTGCACAGGTTGACGACTTGCTCCATTAGTTCGGGCGAGTTGCTCACCTCGCACCGCGCAGAGCCGCTTCGCGCAGGCCTACGGCCTGGCGAAATTGCTGCAGTCTCTTCTTGTCGGTGCGCCGATGGGCGCACCTCCGTAGTTCGGGCGACGGCATGGCGACGCAGGTTACAGACGAGTGCGTGCCGCCCGTAAACGCCTTTCGATGTGGTGCTCGACGAGGCCGACGGCGACGGCCTCGGCTTCGGCCGTCGCCGGTGACTCCGGTTCACGCAGGGCGCCGGCGAGGTCGCCGCCGAGCATCCGGCGCATGAGGAAGATGGCTTCGTAGTCGACGGCGAGGCCGCGGCGGTCGTCGACGCAGCGCAGGCCGCCGTCGTCGAGGTCGAAGGCCACGAGGTTCGACACACCACCGCAGGCGACGCACTCGTCGAGCTGCGGTTGGAAGCCTTCGAGCGCCAGCAGCTTGAGGAGGAAGCCGGCCAACACGAGCGGCGCGTCGTCGCGATCGAGTTCCGCCAGCGCACCGACGAGCATCCGGTACAGCGCATTGTTGGGCTCGCGTTCGAGCGCCACCTGGTCGACCGTCTCCAGCATCACGTTGGCACGCCCGAAGCGGTGAAGGTCGTCGCGAATGTTGCCGAGCTGCGAGATGGTCTCGGCCTGGGTGATCGTGTCGAGCTCGCGTCCGAGGTACAGCTGGAGCGACACGTGCGTCGTCGGTTCGAGGCGCGAACCGAACTTCGAGGTGGTGCGGCGGATGCCCTTGGCCACGGCGCGCACGCGGCCATGATTCTCGGTCATCAGCGTGACGATGCGGTCGGCCTCGCCGAGCGGCACCGTCCGCAGGACGACCGCACGATCGGAGTAGCTCCGGATCAGCGCGCGCCCCCGAAGAGACGCTCGCGATTCTGGTACTCGCGCACGGCGTCGAAGAGATGCTCGCGGCGGAAGTCAGGCCACAGGACGTCGGTGAACACCAGCTCGCTGTAGGCCAACTCCCACAGCAGGAAGTTGCTGATACGGAACTCGCCGGACGTGCGCACGACGAGATCCGGATCGGGCATGCCCTTCACGTAGAGGCGCTCGCGGATCGTCTTCTCGTCGATCTTCTCCGGCTTGATTTTCTCGGCGGCGATTTGACGCACCGCGTCGACGATCTCAGCGCGCCCGCCGTAGTTGAACGCGATCGTGAGGGTCATCGCCTTGTTGTTCTTCGTGAGCTCGACGGCCTCGTCCATTCGCTTCAGCAGCCGCTTCGGCACCCGCCAGTCGCGCCGGCCGGCGAAGGTGATGCGGACGTCGCGGCCGTGCAACTCGTCGCGACGGTCCGTCAGGATGCGTTCGTTGAACCCCATGAGGTAGCGGACCTCGTCGACGGGGCGCTTCCAGTTCTCCGTCGAGAATGCGTACACCGTCAGCCAGTCGAGCCCGAGGTCGAGCGCGCCTTCGACGGTGTCGAACAACGCCTCTTCGCCCGCGGCGTGGCCCTCGGTGCGCGGCAACCCACGCTTGGTCGCCCACCGCCCGTTGCCGTCCATCACACACGCGACGTGGCGGGGAATCCGCTTCTTGTCGATTCCCTTGGGGATGTTCGTCGGCACGGCGCGAGAGTACGCGCGTGATCCTCGTCCGCCACGCCAAGCCCCTCGTCGACCCGACGATCCCGCCGGCGGAGTGGGACTTGGCCGATGGGGCCCGTGAGGCCGCGACGGAACTCGGCTCCCGCCTCCGCGGGACGCGGGTACTCGCCAGCACCGAGCGCAAGGCAATCGCGACCGCCGAGGCGCTCGGACTCGGGCCGGTCAGGACGTCGGAGGCGTTCTGCGAGGTGGGGCGGCCGTGGTACGACGACGGCGACGCCATGGCGCGGGATGCCCAGCGGTGGTTCGCCGGCGAGCGCGTCGACGGATGGGAGCCATTCGCCGATGCAGTGCACCGCTTCGGCAGCGCCGTCGACGGGCAGTCCGTCGTGGTCACGCACGGCACGGTGATGACCGCGTGGCTGCTGTCCCGGGGCGTGCTCACCGAGCCGTTCGCGTTTTGGCGCGACCTGCGCATGCCGGATGCCTGGGAACTCGGTCCTACGCTGATGCGGTGTCCGTAGTCGACCAACTCCTGGCGCGGCTCGAAGCCGACCGCGTCGTCACCGATGCGGACGTGATGGACCAGTACCGCCACGACCGTGCGCTCACCGCCACGGCGGGCAAGCCGCTGGCGGTCGTGCGGGCGCGTTCGATCGACGACGTGGTGGCCACGCTCGAGATCGCGAGCGCCACAAAAACGCCGGTGGTCACGCGCGGCGCGGGCACGGGGCTCGCCGGCGGGGCCAATGCCGTCGACGGTTGCATCGTGCTGTCGACGGCGTTGATGAACCGGATCCTGTCGATCGACGTCGCGCAGCGCTCGGCGACCGTGGAACCTGGCGTGCTCAACGGCGACCTCGCGGCGGCCGTCGCCGAGCACGGCCTGTGGTATGCGCCCGACCCTTCTTCGCGTGCGATCTGTTCGATCGGCGGCAACGTCGCCACCAACGCCGGCGGCGCCTGCTGCGTGAAATACGGCGTGACCGGCGACCACGTCGCCGCGCTGAAAGCGGTGCTGGCCGACGGTTCGATCATCGAGACCGGGTCCGTGTGTCGCAAGAACGTCGCCGGGCTCGACCTCACCAAGCTGCTCGTCGGAAGTGAAGGCACCCTCGCCGTCGTCGTGGAGGTAACCGTGCGCCTGCGGCCGGCGCCCAAACCGCCGGCAACGCTCGTCGCCGTATTCCCGACGGCAGAGACCGCAGGCGAAGCCGTGCTGGCAATCGACAAGGTCGCGGAGTTCTCGCTTGTCGAGATGATGGACCGCACGACGATCCGCGCCGTCGAAGCCCACCTGCGCATGGGCCTCGACACCGACGCCGGCGCGCTGCTGATCGTGCAGTCCGACAGCGCGTCGGCGGGCGACGACGTCGCGCGCGCCGAAGCCGCCTGCACCGCCGCCGGCGCCACCTTTACCGCGGCGACCACCGACGCCGAGGAGGGCGCGGCATTCCTGCACGCCCGCCACTCGTCGATCCCGGCGCTCGAGGC
>DASZWD010000003.1 GCA_035546775.1 Acidimicrobiales bacterium | reverse complement strand
TGAGCGTCACCGTCGGGGTCGTCGACGGGCGCGTCACCCGCACCGAACCGGCGCGGTCCACCCTCGTTGCGGACAACGTGTGGCTGGTGCCAGGGTTCGTTGATGCCCACTGCCACGACGGGCTCGAGGACGACGGTGCCGTTGACGAGGCGAGGCAGCGGCAGCAAGCGACCGAGGACCGCGACGGCGGCACCCACGCCATCCGTGACTGCGGCGTGCCGGCCGACACCCGCTGGATCGACGCCGCGGACGACCTCCCGCGGATCATCCGCGCGGGTCGTCACATCGCGCGGCCGAAGCGCCACACCCGCGACATCGGGCTCGAGGTGGAGCCGGACGAGTTGGTCGCGACGGTGGAGGCCGAGGTGCCCCGCGGCGACGGCTGGATCAAGCTCGTCGGCGACTGGATCGACCGCGACCGCGGCGACATCGCTCCCCTGTGGCCGTTCGCCGAGCTGACCGCCGCGATCGCGCGGGCGCACGAACTGGGTGCCCGCGTCACCGCCCACGTGTTCGGCGAAGAGGCGCTGCCCGACCTCATCGCCGCGGGCATCGACTGCATCGAGCATGGCACCGGTATGTCGCCCGACGTGATCGACGCGATGGCGGCGCGACGCATCGCGCTCGTGCCAACGCTGATCAACATCGCCCGCTTCCCCGAGATCGCCGAGAAGGGCCACCGCTTCCCGGTGTACGCCGACCACATGCGGTCGCTGCATCGCACGGTGTACGCGCGCGTCCGCGACGCCTACGAGGCGGGCGTAGCGATCTACTCCGGCACCGACGCCGGGAGCGAAGTCGTCCACGGCCGCATCGCCGACGAGGTGCTGGCGCTGCGCGGTGCCGGGCTGTCGGCCGCCGACGCGTTGGGCGCGGCCTCGTGGCGCGCCCGCGAGTGGCTCGGCGTGTCCGACGGCCTCGCCGAAGGCAGCGACGCCAACTTCGTCGTGTACCCCGCCGACCCGCTGACCGACGTCACCGTGTTGCGCCACCCGAAGTACGTCGTGCTGCGCGGCGCGTTGTTCGCCCGTTAGACGTCGGCGGTCGAGCGGGCGAGCGCGTCTCACCCGGCGGCGAGGCCGCGGGCGGCGTCGAGCACCACGGCGCGCAGGCGCGGCAGGTGACGGGCAAACTCTTCGAACACCGCTTCCTGCGTGACGGCGGCAACGTCGGGGCGATCCTCGAGGCCGGCGTCGAAGTCGGTCACCAAGCCCACTGCGCCATACGAGAGGCCGAGTTCAGTGGCCAAGACCGTCTCGGGATACTGCGTCATGTTGATCACGTCGGCGCCCCAGCTGCGATACAGGCGCGACTCGGCGCGCGTGGCGAAGCGCGGCCCGTCGATCACCACGACGGTCGCGCCGTCGGCGGCCGGCTCGCCCCGTTCGCTCGCAGCCGCCAGCAGCGCGGCGCGCACCGCCGGCGCGTAGGGGTCGGCGAAGGGCGCGTGCGCCGGACCTTCCTCGAAGGAGTCGTAAATCGTGTCGGCCCGGCCCCGCGTGCGGTCGATCAGCTGGTCGGGCACCACCAGCGTCCCTGGCCCCCACTCGCCCACCAGCGAGCCGCAGGCGAACGACGCCACCACGTGCGCCACGCCGAGGCAACGCAACGCCCACAGGTTCGCGCGGTACTCGACCCGGTGTGGGGGCAAGGTGTGGCCGGCCCCGTGGCGCGGCACGAAGGCCACCGGGACGCCGGCGAGATCACCGATGTGGGCTTCGGCCTCGCCCCAGGGCGTCGCGACGCGCACGGGCGACGTGTCGGCACCGAGGTCGTAGAACCCCGAACCGCCGATGACGCCCACCGTGACGGTGCTATCCATCCCGCTCTCCTCGACGTAAGGGAGCGTGCGCGAAGGCGCGTACCCCGGTGGCAAAGTCGACGGTTGCCCGGAAGCCGATGTGTTCCGCCGCCGCAACCGTGCTGCCTACGACGTGGCGGACGTCGCCGAGCCGGAAGGCGCCGGTGACGATCGGGGGCGGGGCCGCGTTGCCGAAGGCGCACGCCAGCACCGTCGCCATCTCGCCCACCGTGTGCGGCTGCCCCGACGCCACGTTGAGGGCGCCGCACCAGTCGGAGCCAAGCGCCAGCACGTTCGCCGCCGCGACGTCGTCGACGTGGACGAAGTCGCGCAGCTGGCCACCGTCCTCGAACACGCGCGGCGCTTCGCCGCGCTCGAGCGCGCTACGGAAGATGCTGGCCACGCCGGCGTAGGGCGTGTTGTTCGGCATCCGTGGGCCGTAGACGTTGTGATAGCGCAGCGCGCACACCGCCGCGCCCGACTCGCGGCCGAAGGCGGCGGCGAGATGCTCGCCGTGCAGCTTCGTCGCGGCATACACGTTGCGCGGATCGAGCGGCGCGTCCTCGGGCACGGCTTGGGACGCCAGCGCCGCGCCACAGACAGGGCAGGGCGGCTCGAACTCGCCGCGTTCCAACGCGTCGACGCGGCGCGGTCCCGGGCGCACGTCGCCGTGGACCGAACACGAGTACCGGCCTTCGCCGTACACCACCATCGAAGACGCCACCACGAGGCGGCCACGGAACCGCGCGCGCCACAGCGCGTGCAGCAGCGTCGCGCTGCCCTGGTCGTTGTCACGCACGTAGCCGGTGACGTCGCCGAAGTCGACGCCCAAGCCGACCCGCGCCGCCTGGTGGCAGACGGCGTCGACGCCGCGCACCGCCTCTTCTACGGCGTCGGCGTCGCACAGGTCGGCGATCAGATACGTCGCCGCCGGATTGAGATAGTCGGGCCGCACGACGTGCGCCGCCGGGTCGAGGGAGTCGAGCACGACGACGTCGTGGCCGGCGGCGACCAACTGGTCGACCACGTGACTGCCGATGAAGCCGGCGCCGCCGGTGACGAGGACGCGCACGGCTACACCCGCGTCCAGAGGAACGTCTGGAAGCCGAGCGCGACGACGGCTTGGAGTGCGAGCCATCGGCGTGCCCGCGAGATGTCGAAGCCCCCGGCCGTCGTGCTCAGCCGAGCACCGTCGACCCACAGCGCGCCGCCCGCCAGCAATGCCAAGGGAACGAAGGGTTGCCAGATGCGCTCGGTCTCCGCCGACGACAACCCGCTCAGACCGGCGAGCACGACGCAGGCGACGGCGCCGAACACCAGGGCGCGCGCGGCACGCCCGCGCACGCTGGCCAGTCCCGCCACGATCGCGGGGCCGATTAGCGCGGCATAGATCGCCGCGTTGCCGAGCAACCAGTAGCGGTAGCCGCGGATGCGGGCGACGCTCTGCGCGTACTGCACCCGCGTCTCGCGCAGCCCCGCGAGCCACGAGAAGCCCCACAGCGCCGGCAGGGCGAGGACGGCCAGCGCCGCCAGCGCGGCGACGAGCAGCGGGCGCAGCTGGCGGCGCGCCGCGGCCACGGCCACGACCGGGCAGGCGAGCAGAACCAAGCCGTAGGACAGCAGCAGCGTCGCGCCGAAGGCGACGCCGCCGGCGAGGGCGAACGCGTCGCGCCGCGCGCCGGGCGGCTCGACGATGGCGCGAATCAGCAGCCACACGGCTACCAGGCCGACGGCACCGAAGACGACGTCGGGGTTGGTGCGCCACACCAGCACCGGGCCGATGGCGACGAAGGGCGCAGCGGCGCGCACCGCGGCGTCGCCCGTGAGCGCGCGCAACGAGGCCAGTGCGGCCACCGTCATCACTGCGCCGGCGGCGAGCATCAGCGCGAGATGGAACGTTCGGCTCGCCAGGCCGATCCGCTCGAAGGCCCAGAGGACGAGCACGAGTCCCGGCGGGTGGGCCCGCAGATGGGCGGTGAGGAACGGCTGGCGATCGACGTAGCGCCGCAGGAACGCCGCCGGACCACCCCAGTCGTCGACCAGATGCGTGTGTGCGCCGTAGCCGAAGCGCAACGACACCCAATGCGTGTTGTCCGGACCGGCCCACGCCAGCACCAGGGTGAGCACGACGGTCGTCGCGGCGGCCGCCAGCACGACGGAGCGCAGGTGCCACCGAGTCGCCCAGCGCGGCGCCGCCCAAACGGCGAGCGCCAGCGCACCCGCGGCGACGCCCAGCCGCGGCAGCAGCGCCACCGCGAACCCCCAGCGCCCGACCCAGGGCACCGCGCCGACCTCGATCGGACGGCCCCGCCGGTACACGACGCCGACCGCAACGGCCACCACGAGGAGTCCCGCCCACGCGGCAACCAAGACCGGCCCGCGGGTTGTCGCCGCCGGCTTGGACTCGGTCAGCCGCGGAGGGGCAGCGTGACCGTGAACCTGCATCCGGACCGTACGTTGTCGACGTCGATGGCACCGGCGCACGCCTCGACGAGACCCTTGGCGATGGCGAGGCCGAGCCCACCACCCTGCTCGCCCTTGCCGCGGGCCGCGTCGCCCCGGAAGGCGACGTCGAAGACGCGCTCGAGGTCGGCTTCGGGAATCCCACCGCACTGGTCCTGCACTGACACCGTGGCGCAGCCGTCGGCGGCATCGACCCGCACGACCACGACACCGCCCGCCGGCGTATGGCGAATCGCGTTGTCGATCACGTTGTGCAGCACGCGACTCAGTTCGGGAACGGCGACCTCGACCTCCGCGTGGTTGTCGGCGCCCGCGCCCTCGTCGACGAGCCGTACGCCGCGGCGCTCGGCGCGCTCGAGTTGGCTCGCCACCGCGTCGGCGACGACGGCATTGAGGACCACACACTCACGCCGCATCTCGTGGACGCCGCTGTGGATGCGCGACAGCTCGAACAGGTCGTCGACCAGCGCGCTGAGGCGCTCGGCATCGCGTCGGATTTGCAGGTGGTAGCGGGCGGTCGTCTCGGCGTCGGACACGATGCCGTCGTCGAGCGCTTCGGCCATGGCGCGGATGGTGGCGAGCGGACTGCGCAGATCGTGGGAGACCCACGCCACGAGGTCGCGGCGCGACTGCTCGAGCGATTCGGCGCGCTGGCGCAGTTCCTCGAGCCGGCGGGGCAGGTCGACGACTTCCTCTGCGAGTTGCGTGAACTCGGGCGCTGCCGGCGGGAGCCGGTCGACGCCGTGATCGGACTCCCCCGCGCCAATCCGACGCGCCAGGTCGCGTACCGACGCCGCGTTGCGCTCGAGCTGCGAGCCGAGTTGCGCGGCGGCGCCGAGGCCAACCGCCGCGCTGGCGCCGAGCACGACCAGCAACGCCTTCAGGTCGTGCGCCGAGATGAACATCTCCTCGGCGGCGAAGATCACACCGACCAACGTCGAGACGACGGCGGCGGCGGCGATCACCAACGCCTGCGTGCGCACGGGACGCCGGCGCGTGCCACGTGCCAGGCCGGCGCCGACGAGCGCCGCGACTGCCGACGCCGAGGCCGCCATGAGCAGCAGCGCGACGAGGTCGTGCGCGCTCACGGATCGAACCGGTAGCCGACGCCGCGCACGGTCACGAGATGCCGCGGTGTGCTGGCGTCGTCCTCGATCTTCTCGCGCAGGCGACGAACGTGCACCGTCACCGTCGACGTGTCGCCGAAGGACCATCCCCACACCGACTCGAGCAGTTCGTCGCGACCGAAGGACCGCCGGGGATGCGACATGAGATGGACCAGCAGGTCGTACTCCTTGGTCGTGAGTGACAACGGGTCGCCGTCGAGGCGCGCTTCGTGCGCGGCGCGGTCCACGCAGAGCCGGCCGGCGACGAGTGGGTCCGTGCGGCCGCCCGAGTCGCGCAAGGTGCGGCGCAGCACGGCCCGCACGCGTTCGACCAGCTCGCCCGGCGAAAAGGGCTTGGTGACGTAGTCGTCGGCGCCGATGCGTAGACCGGCGATGCGGTCCTCTTCCTCGCCGCGCGCGGTCAGCATGACGACGGCGATCGGCGCCACCTCGCGCAGGCGCCGGCACACTTCGATCCCGTCGAGTCCCGGCAGCATCAAGTCGAGCACCACCAAGTCCGGTAGGGCCGTCAAGGCGGTGGCAAGCCCGCTCTCACCGTCGGTGGCGAACAGGACTTCGAAGCCGTCGCGTTCGAGATAGCGGCCGACCACGTCAGAGAGCACCGGGTCGTCGTCGACGACGAGGATGCGCGCGCCGCTGATGCCGTCGACCATGCCAGCCAGCGTACGGAGCCGGACCGCGCCTCCGCGTGGCGCGGCGAGCGAGTTTCGCAAACTGTAAGACGATTTCGGGCTCGCAGGTGCGGCCGTTCTCTTACCGTGCGACGGTGCGCTCGCGCCGGTCGACCCACCTCCTCGTGATGGCGAAGGCCCCTGTCCCCGGACAGGTGAAGACCCGTCTCATCCCGAGCTTCGGCGCGCAAGGCGCGGCGGCGATTGCCCGCGCCGCGCTGTGCGACACCCTCGATGCGGTCGACGCCTGCGCAGCGACGCGGCGCATCGTTGCCGTCGCCGGGGCGCCGCTTCCCACCGGCGTGGGGGCGGGCTGCGAAGTGCTCGCGCAGCGGGGCGAGACGTTCAACGACCGGCTGGCGGCCGCCTGGGCGCACGCCGGCGCGCCGGGGTTGCAGATCGGCATGGACACGCCGCAGGTGACGCCCGCGCTGCTCGATGCCGCGCTCGCGCAACTCGTCGACGGGCCCGACGACGCCGTCCTGGGTTTGGCGACCGATGGCGGGTGGTGGGCCATCGGGTTCCGGCGCCCGATCCCGGGGGCGTTCGCCGGTGTCCCGATGAGCGCCGATGACACGGGCGCGCGGCAACTCGCGCGCTTGCGCGCTCTCGGCGTGCGCGTCGGGTTGCTCCCCGAGCTGCGCGACATGGATCGACCCGAAGACGTCGCCGCGATCGCCGCCGATCATCCGCACCTGCGCGTCGCCCGCGAGGCGGCGATTCGCGCGGACCGGGTGCGCGCATGAGCATCGCGGGCGTCGTCACCCGCGCCCAGTCGGCGCGCGACGAGGCGTTGCAGGATGAGGTGCACTCGACGCGCACCGCCGCGCTCCTCGGTGTCGCCCTCGGCGCCTGTTTCCTCGTGTGCTTCGCCACCGGACTCGTGTCGCATCTGATCCAGCATCCGACGGGGTGGTTCCGCTGGCCGCCGCGCCCCGTCGGCCTCTACCGGGCGACGCAAGGGATTCACGTCGCCACGGGACTTGCCACGATCCCGCTGTTGCTGGCGAAGTTGTGGAGCGTGTTCCCACACTTGTTCCGTTGGCCGCCGGTGACGTCGGTCGCCCACGCCGTCGAGCGGATCATGCTCGTGCCGCTCGTGTGCGGTGCGGTCTTCATGCTCTTCAGCGGCGCGGCGAACATCGCGCAGTTCTACCCCTGGCACTTCGCGTTCCCCGTGGCGCACTACTGGGTGGCGTGGATCACCATCGGCGCGCTCGTCGCTCACACCGGCGCCAAACTCGCCACGACCCGCGACGCGCTGCGGCACCCGCCGGCGCCCGGCACGGCGATGGACGGGTCTGCGATGTCGCGACGCAGTTACCTCACCCTTGCCGGCGCCAGCGCCGCCGCCGTCACGCTGACCACCGTCGGCCAGACGTACTGGCCGCTGCGCCGCCTGGTGTTGTTCGGTCCCCGCCGGCCCGACATCGGACCGCAAGGACTGCCGGTCAACGCACTGGCCACCGCCGACATCCGCGCCGCCGGGCGCGACCCGGCGTACCGGTTGCGCGTGATCGGCGACGTGCCGACGCCGCTCGAACTCGGCATCGACGACCTCGCGGCGATGACCCAGCACGAAACGCGCCTGCCCATCGCCTGCGTCGAGGGCTGGAGCGCGACGGCGGACTGGCGCGGCGTCCCGGTGCGCGATCTGCTGGCGCGTGCCGGCGTGCGCGCCGACGACGTCGTCGAGGTGACGGTGCACTCGCTGCAGCGGGGCGGGTCCTACGGGCACTCGCGGCTGTCGAACGCGCAGGCCCGCGACCGCGACACGCTCGTGGCGCTCGAGGTCAACGGCGAGACGCTGCATCCCGACCACGGCTACCCGTGCCGGCTGATCGGTCCGAATCGGCCGGGTGTGCAGCAGACGAAGTGGCTGCGCGACCTGACGGTGACCCGGCTGTGAGCGAGTCCCGTCCCGCGGGCGGGCGCCTGTTCTGGACGGCGATGGCGCTCGGCGCCGCCATCGTCGGCTTCGGCGTACGCGGCGCGCTGCTGCACTTGCGCCCGGCGCGGATCGTCAACCTGTCGCTGTTCCTCGGCGCGTCCGGCGTGGCCCACGACTTCCTGTGGGCGCCGCTGCTCGTCGCTGGCGGCGTCGCGACGCGGATCGTCCCACTGCCGTTCCGCCGCCCCGCGCGCGTGGGCCTCGCGCTGAGCGCCAGCCTGGTGCTGTTCGCTGTGCCGCTGCTGGCGGGGCCCTCGACGCGGGTGCGCAACGCGACCGTGCTGCCGTTGGATTACACCCGCAACCTCGTCGTCACCATCGCCGTCATCACCGCGGTCAGCGCGACCGTCGGCGCCGCCGCATGGGCGCGCACCCACCGACACGGGACGCCCCAGTCGTGACGGCGGCGCTGCGCCGGCGTGGCGGGTCCGTCGCCCACTTGCCTGTCGATGCGTGGGACGCGCCGGCGACTCCCGGCGAGCGTGCGGTGTTGGCGACCATGCACGGGCCGGTGCTCGACGTGGGTTGCGGTCCGGGTCGGCTCGTGGTCGCGCTCGGAGAGATCGGCGTGCCGGCGCTGGGCGTGGACACGTCGCCCTACGCCGTCGACCGCACGCTCGGTCGCGGCGCGTCGGCGATCTGCCGCTCAGTGTTCGACCGGGTGCCGGGCGAAGGACGCTGGCGCTCGGTGTTGCTCTTCGACGGCAACGTCGGGATCGGCGGCGACCCGGTGCGGATCCTGTCACGGGTGGCCGAACTGCTGGCCCCCGCCGGCGTCGCCTACGTCGAGGTGAACCCGCCCGGCACCGCCACCCGCGTCGAGGACGTTCGCCTCGAGGTGGACGACCACGTCGGGCCGTGGTTCGCGTGGGCGTGGGTCGGCGCCGACGAGTTGGCCACGCTGGCAACCGCGGCCGGCTTGCGACTGCGTCAGTGGTTGCGGATCGACGGGCGCTTCATCGCCCAGCTGGCGCCAGCGGCGTCGTGACGGCCGCCGTCGACGTCATCCTGCCCGTTCTCGACGAAGTCGAGGCGTTGCCGTGGGTGCTGGAACGGCTGCCCGCGGGCTACCGGGCGATCGTGGTCGACAACGGATCGACCGATGGTTCGGGCGCGGTGGCCGCCGCCCTCGGAGCCACCGTCGTGCGGGAGGACCAGCGCGGCTTCGGCGCCGCCTGTTTCCGCGGGCTCACCGAAGCGTCCGCCGCCGTCGTAGCGTTCATGGACTGCGACGGCTCGCTCGACCCCGGCGCGCTGCCCCAGTTGGTCGACGTCGTCGCGCGAGGAGATGCCGACCTCGTGCTCGGGGCGCGGCGGCCCGAGCGGGGGGCGTGGCCGTTGCACGCCCGGCTGGCCAACCGCTATGTGGCGCGGGCAGTCCGCCGCCAGACCGGCGCCGCGATCACCGATCTCGGACCCATGCGCGTTGCCCATCGCACCGCATTGCTCGACCTCGACCTGCGCGACCGCCGCTCGGGCTGGCCGCTCGAGATGGTGCTGGCCGCCGCAGCCGCCGACTGGCGCATCCGCGAAGTCGGTGTCGCCTACCGCCGCCGGAGCGGCCGCAGCAAGGTCACCGGCACAGTGCGCGGCACCCTCACCGCCGCCGCCGACATGCGCCGTCAGTTGCACCGCGCCTGACGGCCACACTCCGCCCCATCAGCGTTCGGGCGCCCGCGTCCACGCCCTCATTGCGGACTCACCGCGAGATAGGTGACGGACGCGACCGCGCCGACGGCGAACGATGCGCGGGTCCCCCACCGCGCTCGGCGCAGCGTTGTCTGCGCACGCGCCGTCGGTGGTTCGTCGAGTCGCATCAGCTGACGGGCAAGGTCGAGACCGCAGAGGGCGAATCCGGGATGGAGTACTCCGACGACCGCGAGGATGCGCGCCCAGCGGTCGTAGCGGATGCGCATTGACAGCGGCGTGTGTCCGTGGATTCCGTCGTGAGTGAAGGCCATGTAGAGCAGGAAGATGCTGAAGCCGATGCCGAGATAGAAGAGAAGCAGGGTGTCGTGATTACTCAAGGCTGTTGTCCTTTGGTTACGCGTGACCGACCGCGCGGCGGCGCGAGTCATCGGGGTGAACGGTGCGCGCACGCGCGACAAGAAGGCGCGGTGCGGCTTGGCATGCAGCGCGGAAGTCGCGCCCGGAGCGGCTAGCGAACGGGCGGTGCTCGGCCGGCGACGTCGTTCGCCAGCAAACGGCGAACCTGGATCGACGGGGTCAGCGCGGTGGCGAGCAAGTCGTTAGCCGGGCCGGTCCCGCGAAGACCGGCAGCGAAGAGGGCAGCGACTTTGGGCGATGCGACGTCGACGTCGCGGCGTGCGGGTCGCGCCAAGGAAGCCACGGCGCTCGGCTCGGTGGCGGCGCCGATCATGTGCGCCGCGCGCTGCTCGGTGAAGACGCCGGCGTGCATCGACGACGACACCGGCGACGCGACCGCGAGTTCCGACACCGCGGCCGAACCGACGATGCCGAGCGCTGCGGCGACGAGCGCGACGAGGATCGCGACGTGGCGGCGCATCACGCTGTCGGAGGGTACTCGGAGTGCGACGCTCTCCCACCAGCGCTCGCAACCTTCACGTCGATTAGGGATCAGCAGGGGCGTGTCCCGATCCCGGTCCTGGTCCCGGGTGGGGCCGGAAGAAAACCTCGAGATTCGTCGGAACCGGGAACGGATGGAACGGTCGAGCCATGAACGACCGGCTCGCGGCCTACCGCGAGGCCGGCGTCGCAGTGCTGAACGTGCAACCGTGGGCCCGAACGCCGGCGGGGCATCGAGACACTCGCCGGCTGGCTCTGATCAGTACGGCGGTAGACGCGGATCAGGCGACGCGGCGCATGTTCCGCCGAACCGGCGTCACATTCCTCGACTCACGACCGTGAGCGCTTGTTCGACGTGGCGGTGCGCGGACTCGAGGTCGTCCCACGCGTCGCCGTCGAACCGGAACAGCGCCGCGTTGAAGAGGACTTCCTCTTCCTCTTCGATATGGCGCTGCAACGCGTACAGCGCCAGGTGGTCGAAGCTGCGCTGCTCGAGGGCCGCGAACAGCTCGGCGTGCTCGGCTTCGAGATGCGCGAAGGCGTCGGCCGCGTCGCCGGTCACGGCAATAAGCAGCGGGTAAAGCCCGGCCTCTTCCTTGGTGACGTGGAGATCGAGCAGTTCGACAAGCCGGGCGCGGCCAGGCTCGTCTACAGGTCGCTGGTGACGGATGGCGTCGGCCAACGGTTCGGCGAGCGCGAGGATCGCTTCGTGTTCGGCGGTCAGCTCCGCGATCGGCGGGTACTCGCGGCAACCGCAGTGGTCACACATGGTCGTCAGCCAATACGAGCGCGGCGGGGAACAGCGTGTGGTTCTCCTTGAGGATGTGCAAGTGCGTGTCGGCCTCGAGCGCTTCGAGACGTTCGTACAGCGACCGGTAACTCGCGCAGGCGTCGTCGGGGATCGCGAAGTCCCGCGTCACCGACCGCAGGGCGCGCAAAACGTCACCGTCGCGCTCGTGCTCGAGGGACATCATCCGGATCGGGTTGGCGATCGACCCGAACGGGAAGTCGCGGGGCCCGTCCGCCAACGCGGTGATGGCGGGAAACAGGATCCGCTCCTCTTTCAGCATGTGGGGCTCGAGGTCGGCGTACAACGCGTTCACGAGACGCCGTACCTCGACCAACTCAGGATGCCGCTCGCCGTGCACGCCGAGCACTTTGGCTGCGAGGCCGTCGAGGGCGGGCAGTTCCTCGTGGAGGTAGGCATGGTGCGTGGCGACAATGTGTGCCGCAAGCGCGGGCGCGTCGAGGTCGCGCCACGCGGTGTCGCCGTGAACGGCGAGCCCGGCGAGATCGGCCTCTACTGCGGCCGGGTCGACGTCGCGCGCGCGGCACGCGTCCGCGAGGGTGTCGGCGCCATGGCAGCAGTAGTCGAGCCCGTAGCGCTCGAGGACGCGGGCCGACGCGGGATTGGCCGCGACGAGATCGCCGAGCGAATTCGAAGTGTGGACGTCGGTCATGGGATTCCTCCGAGGGGTGCGATGGACAGCGAGCACGGACCGCGCCGCGGATCGACGACGCTGAAGTCCTCGACCCGGGCGGCGAGCCGCGCTGCGAGGTGCTCGACCGCGGCACGATGCAGCGCACACACGGTGGGACCGGCGATGGCAGCGAACGGGCAGTCGTGCAGCTCGATTGCGGTGGCGGCACGGCGTGGCCGGCGACGGACGTTGAAACCGAGGTCGCCCGCGGCCGCGGCGACGGCGTCCACCGCCGAGCTCGCCGCGTGCGCGTCGGCGAGGCGAGCGCCTTCGTCGGCCGCGACCTCGTCGATCGACGCACCGTCGGCGACGCGGCTGAGCATGCCTGCGATCCGCTCGAACGGATTGACCGGCGAGATCGCTTGGACAGCGCGGTAGACGTTGCCGCGGCGGCCCGGTTCGTCACGGGGCGGCGAAGGCTCACGTACCACGAGGCCGGCGGACTCGAGCACCGCAAGGTGTTGGCGGATCGCGTTCACGTGCAAGCCCGTCGCCGCGGCCAGCGCGACCACTGCAGCCGGTCCCTCCTGCAGGATGGCGAGCAGTTCGCGGCGACTGCGGCTCGCGAGAGCTCGAGCGCGGAGTGCGTCGGGCTCGGCGTCGGAACGGGGCAGGGTCATTTCTCTACCGAAGGGTAGAGAAATAGCGGAGGCGGCGGTAGGGCCGATCGTCCCTATGCGGCGTTGGCCGGTGGCGTCTGCGTGAGCCGACGCCGAGCCACCACGAGCAGTACCGCGCGCACAGCGCCGTCGAGCGCCCATGCGGCCAGCGCCACGCCGTATACGACCCGGAGCCCGCCCACGGTCGCCGCTACGACGGCAACGTTGCCGCTGACCAGTCCGAGCCAGGAGCGGGTGATACGGAAGCTGGCGGCCAGCTGCTCGTGACCGCCGCCGACCAGCACGGGCCCGAAGTACGACAGCGAGCCCACGATGAGCTGCACGTAGCCACCGACGACGAGCGCCGGCACAACGCCGCCGGCAAAGGGCGGCAGACCGCGCCCGGCGCGTGCGCCGGCGTAGACCACGGAGCCGACCCACCATGTGATCGCGGCGCCGGTTTGGACGAGCCGTGGACCTGCCCAGCGCAGTTGCTTGCCGCGCACGCGCGGCATCAGGGCGAGCAGGCACAGCAGCGCGGCGGCGTAGCCGACGAACCCCGCGGCTGCGGCCACACGCCAACGCCCGACCAACCCGATCGTCGCCACCGCGAGCCCCGCCGCCATCAGCGATTGGATGCCCCA
The DNA here is from genome assembly GCA_035546775.1 of Acidimicrobiales bacterium. Classification (NCBI taxonomy): domain Bacteria; kingdom Bacillati; phylum Actinomycetota; class Acidimicrobiia; order Acidimicrobiales; species Acidimicrobiales bacterium. Next base: position 34,846 of record DASZWD010000003.1, on the reverse strand, counting down.
CTGCGCGGCGTGCGTCGCGCGCCGCGACATCTTCACCTTTGCCTCGGTGGCCACGAAGAACGGCAGCGTTCCCGCCACCACGAAACCCGCGAGTCCGAGGAGGTTCAGCGTCTCGTGCACGTCGCGCAACCGCCCCGCGAGATCGCCGCCACCGCCGGAACCGAGGACCCCTCCAAGGACTACGCCCACCACCCCTGTCGCGATACCGACGAGATACGCCGTTATGGCGGGCCGCACCCGTGGCTGGACGGCACGCCGGGCGATGGCGCACAGGATTACGGCGAGCGTCACGAGACCCGCGACGGTCGACACCGCGCCGACGGCGACGACCCAGGACCAGCTGCCCTGGCGGCCGGCGACGACGAGCACGGCGCCGCCGGTGACGAGCCACCGCTGCGTCACAGAGACGGCGCGCACAGGAGGCGGTGCCGCGCCCCACGTGACCGCCAGGAACTGCGTTGCGCCGGAGATCGCCAGGACCAGGGCGCCGGCCAGCGCCAGGTGCAGCGACAGCCAGCGGCCCGTCCAGTGCGGCACGGCGGTCCCGGCCGCCGCGGCTACGAGGAACGCACCGGCGAGCAGCAAGGTCGGACGCGCTTGGCGCTGCGCGTCCGCGACGCGCCCGGGCGCGCCCCTGGGGCGGCCCCGTCCTTCCACCGGCAAGGGACTTTCGGAGCTCAACGGTCGACGCCTACGTCTGTTTGCGCTCACACCATGTGAAGTTCTCCGTCGGCCGTGCGTGACGCCGCCAGGCCCGCGATGCCGTGGTTCATCGCTTCGGTCATCGCAGACTCGTCGGCTGTGCGAGCGAAGGCGCGTGCTCCTTCGGCGGTGCGCAGCGCGGCGAAGACGTTGGCCGGTCCCTCACGGTCGTACACGACGGTCGCCGCTTCGACGACACCCTCACCAGCCCATCCCTCAGGCACACCGGCGCGCGCGTTGTCGACGACATCGCCCTGGCAATCAATGCGACGGAACTGTGAGGGAGGCGTCGTGCCGTACACACCGAACGCGTGCTTCGTCGCGACACCGCCGTTGCCGTGCACCAACCCGTAACCACCGCGGCGTACGAGCGGCACGATCGCGGCGATCGACTGGCCCGCGGCATTCGCCAGCGGCGCGCCGGCGAACCCGAGACCGCCGGTGACGGTCAGTGGCCGGTCTGTCGACAAGCCCAGCGCGTTAGCCGACATCTGCACGATCGACGGAAAACACGCGTAGAGATCCACGTGCTCGACGTCATCGGCCGCGATGCCCGCTTGCGCGAAGGCGGTCGTTCCCGCGGTGGTGAGTGCCGGGCAGCCGTGCAGTTCGTCACGGTTGATGATCTGCCACGTCTCGTGGGCCACGGTGACGACGAGCGGAAAGACGAGTCGGTCGTCGGCGACGCCGGCGGCGCGCGCCGCGTCGACCGAACACAGCAGCGTCGCCGACGCCATGTCGACCTGATTGTTCGCAACCATCGCCTTCGTATACGGGAACGAGATCATGCGGTTGTCCGGTGTGGGCTCGCGCACCTCGGTCGGCGAGTGCGCATTGCGATCCCAGGCGTACGGGTTGCCGGCCGCCGCTTCGCTCATGGCCGCCCACAGCTTCGCCGCTCGATCGCGCATCGCATCGATCGACTCGCCGCGCGACGCCCGCAGACTGTCCTCGAACAGTGCGTACGCAACCGCCGGCGGGCCGAGCGTCGCCATCTCCGCCAGCATCTCCGGCGCAAACGGTGACAGCGACTCGGGCGTGCCGTCGCCCGGCTCGGTGATCCAGCGCGGCACCTCACCGGCCTTCTTCAATCGTTGCTCGGAGTAGCGCGCCTCACCACCGACCACGAGCGCGACCTCGATCTCGCCGCGGGCAATGCGTTCGGCCGCCATGCCGACGAGGTCCTGGCCCGAAGAGCCCGAAAACGCCGAGAGTGCGGTCGCGGCGTCGGGTGAACCGACCGCGCGGGCGATGAGGGCGCCCGGGTTCGTAAAACGCCACACGCCGCCGACCACGGCGACCCAGTCCAGCTTCTGTAGCAACGCGGGCACGCCGGCGTCGTCGGCGGCAGCGCGCGCGGCGTCGACCATCAACTCGATAGGCCCGCGCCCGTCGACGAGCACGACCTCGTCGGGGCGTTGGACCACTTGCGCCGCACCGGCAATCGCGGGAGTACGTCCGTCAATCATCACGAGAAGCTAACGGAGGTTGTGACCACGAGTTGCGCTGACGACGAGAGCGAAAAGAACCTACGACGTACGCTTACGCTGCTACATGGGATCGAAAGCGAGGAGGTTCTCTCCCACGTTTTCTTCCGGTCCCGGTCCCGTAGCTCAGGGGATAGAGCGTCGGTTTCCTAAACCGTGCGTCGCAAGTTCGAATCTTGCCGGGACCGCTGGCTGGCTGGCTGGTGCCTCGCCGGTGTCGGTGATGGGCACGTCGCAGGTACGACTTCTGCGCGTGTGTGCCGTTGGTGAGCAACGCGACGGACTCCCACAAAGGCCGTTGCGCCGGATGACGGCGCGCAGGCGCGGCAGGTGACGGGCGAGTTCTTCGAACACCGCTTCCTGCGTGACGGCGGCAACGTCGGGGCGGTTCTCGATGCCGGCGTCGAAGTCGGACACCAAGCCCACTGCGCCATACGAGAGGCCGATTTCGGTGGCCAAGACCGTCTCGGGATACTGCGTCATGTTGATCACGTCCGCGCCCCAGCTGCGGTAGAGCCGCGACTCGGCGCCAGTTGCGCCGCGCCCAAGCGTCGCCCGCCGACGCCTCAGGTCTCCGGCTCGGGCCGCAGCTCGACCGAGAGCGAATGGCGGCCGCGGAACTGCATGGCGTCGACCCAGTCGGTCACGCCGTCGACGGCGTGCTCGCCGGCCACCAGACGGGGCACGAGTGGGCGCAGCGCGCTCATCGTTTCGGCGCGGGCCAACGCTGCGCCCAAACAGAAATGGGGCCCGAACCCGAACGCCACGTGACCGGCCGTGTCGCGGTCGGCGTTGAACCGGTCGGCGTCGTCGCCCCAGCGCGCTGGGTCGCGGTTGGCCGAGCCCAGCAGCAGCGTGACGGTGCTGTCGACGGGGATATCCACGCCGTGGCGGGTCACGGGTCGGGTCGTGCGCCGGAACACGTACTGCACCGGCGACTCCCACCGCAGCGTCTCCTCGATGACCGCTGCCAAGCGAGTGTCGTCGCCCTCGGCGCGGAGTCGCAGTAGCTCCTCGGGATGGCTCAGCAGCGCGAACACCGTGTTGCCGATGAGGTTGGTCGTCGTCTCCGTTCCGGCGAACAGGAGCAGGGCGGCGAAGCCGACGGCTTCGCCACGCGACAATACGTCTTCGTCCTGGGCCCGAACGAGTGCAGTCAACAGGTCCTCACGCGGCTCGCGCTGGCGCTCGTCGATGCGGCGCCCGAGGTCGTCGGCCAACTGCAACATCGCCAGCATCTCGTCCTGCCCCAGTCCGACGCCGCGGGCGCTCCCGCTCATGACCTTGGTCATGGCGTCAGCCCACGCGCGGAATGAGTCGGCCTCGGCGGGGTCGGCGCCCACGAGCGCGCAGATGACCCGCACCGGCAGCGGCGCCGCCAACCCGGCGATTACGTCGAAGGAGCCGCCGGCGCGGGCGGGGTCGAGCAGTTCGGCGACGGTGCTGTCCATGTGGGCGCGCCACTCCTGCATGCGACGCGGCGTGAAGCCGCGGTTGACGATGCGCCGCAGGTCGGTGTGTTCGGGCGGATCGACGGACACGAGCATCCCCTGCGCGTCTTCGCGCGGCAGGCGTTGCTCGCCGTGGCCCGTCGGCTGATCCATCAGCACGCCGCGCATGGCGTCGGACGAGAAGAGGCCCGGCTCCGACAGGGCCCACGCCACGTCGTCGTGGCGCGACAGGACGAAGGTCCCCGTGCCCGGCGCCCAGTGGACCGGATCGTCGGCGCGCAACTTGTCGTACAGCGCGTACACGTCGGCTGGTGCGTTGTCGAAGGGGTCATAAGCGATGGTCATCGACGTTCCTTTGTGATCGTCAGGCGGCGGCCGGACGGAAATCGCTGATCGAGCGCCAGCAGCGGCACCCTTGCTGCCATTGCACGGTGTGGACGGTGTCGGATCCAGTGAGCTTGCCGGGGCCAAAGCGGCTCGGGCCGAACACGGCGCTGACGCGCTGGCCGAGCGCGGGTATCGCGGCGCGCCAGCGCGCCCGGGTCGGGTTCGGTCCCGCCAGGTCGAGCGCGTCGCGGAACAGCATGAAGTTGTCGCACAGGCCGAGCAGTTCGGCCGAGGCGGCGCCGTCGGGCGGGATCGGTGCGAGGCCCGCGTCTTGCGCGATCTGCGAACACAGTTGCCATCCGTCGTAGGGCGTCTTGCCCGAGGGGCGCAGCATCGATCCGAGCGACGCGATGCCGATGGCACCGTTGAACTGGTCGGGCGGGAAGTTGGCGGCGGTGGGGTCGCTCGTGTTCAGGAACCAGTCCGACGTCGAGTACTTCGGGTGGTAGTTCTGGCTGTCCGCGGCGTTCATGAAGATCTGGGCGGCGGCGAAGTTGCTCACGACGAGCACGTGGGTCACGTGCGCCAGCCGGAAGCGCGTCGCGATGTTCGACGGCTCGCCGACGACCGCGCTCAGGTTGCAGTCGTGGTCGCCGACGACGACGTTGCCCGCGCCGTTCGCCTCGAGCGCCGGCGCGAGCACGTTCAGGATCGTCGGCTCGGTCGCCGGGCATTTGTCGCCGAGGATCCCCACGGTCGCACCTTGGGGGAACCACCGCATCGCGCCGAGGTCGCGGGCCCACGTCACGCTGATGCGGTCGACCGCCGCCTGGTAGCTCACCTCGTTGCCCCCCGATCGCTTCTGCCAGTCGCGGGACCACATGACCGAGTGGACGAAGGGCGTGTCGCCCTTGGACGTGTTGGTGAGGCAGTCGAGCGACGCCGTGTCGAGCATGGCGGCCACGTCGACGACACCGAACGCTTTGGCGTCGTCGACCATGGCCCGGCAGGCGGCGGCCTGATCCTCGACGCTGGTGGGGTCGGTGTAGCGCAAGACGGGCACGATCCGGCGCCCGTCGACGCCGCCGTTGCGACTGGCCCAGTCGGCGAGGGCGCGCACGTACTTGTCGCCGTCGTCGCGCTGGCCCGTCGAGAAGCCGGTTCCGCTCAGGCCCGCCGGGTTCTGCAACATGAACCCCACGGTGACGGCATCGGTGGTGACCCCGCGGTCCGACGCGATCCGGGCGGCGTCGTCACCGGAAGCGCCACCCGTGCTGCGGCCGACACCGCCGGTCGTCGCCGTGCTCTGGCCGCCGCCGTTCGCCGCGACAACCGCTCCGGCGTCGCCGAGCGTCGTCGTGGTGACCGAGCGGCGCGAGCCGCCCCCACCCGCCTGCAGCGAACGCGCCGCGGCGGGGTCATCGGGCCGCACGGCGATCGACGCCACGAACAGGCACAGCAGACTGATCAACGCCGCCGCGGTGAAAACGCGCTCGCGTGGCGACGCACGGCCGATCCAGTCGCGCACCTGTGTGGGCAGCACGGGCACGCTCAGCGCCGCCCCGTCATCGCACGCCCGGACCGCTCGACCGCCGCTGCTTCAGTGCCGAGGTAACTCGCCACCACGCGCGGGTCGGCGCGCACTTCGGCCGGCGTGCCCTCGGCGATGACCTCGCCGGCCTCGAGGCAGTAGATGCGGTCGCAGAGCGCCATCAACAGCGGCATGTCGTGCTCGACCACGAGCACCGACGCGCCGTGCTGATCGTGCAACGCCCGCAGCAGGGGCGCCAGCGCCTCGACCTCGCGCTGGGCGAGGCCCGCCGTCGGTTCATCGAGGAGCACGATTCCCGCATCGGCCGCCACGACCGCCGCGAGATCGCACACCTTGCGCATGCCGGTGGACAGTTCGCCCACGAGCGTGCTGGCGCGCGGTCCCAGCCCAAGGCCGTTGAGCACCTCCAGCGCGCGGGCGCGCTTGGCGCGCTCGGACATCCGCAGCCACGGACTCGCCGTCATCGCCGAGACGGTGCCGGCAGGACTCTTCGCGTCGGCGGCGGCCATCACCACCTCGAGGACGGTGAGCCCGGGATAGAGCCGCGCGTCCTGGAACGTGCGGCTCAGTCCGCGCGCGGGGCGCGCCGCCGGACCCATGCGACTGACATCGTCACCGCCCAGCGTCACGGCACCGGCGACCGGCGCGCGATGGCCGGAGATCACGTCGAGCAGCGTCGACTTGCCCGCTCCGTTGGCGCCGATGAGCCCGACGATCTCACCCGGGTGCACGTCGAGGTCGACGCCGGCGACGGCGCGGATCCCGCCGAAGGCCACCGACACGCCGCGCACCGACAGCGCCCCGCGCTCGCTGGGCACCGCGACGGGCGCGGCCGCGGGGCCCTGCACGCTCCGCAACGCGGACTCGGCGGCGCTCTCGTCGCCGCCGTCGGCCAGCCACCGCGACACCGCGGCGCGCCGGGCGCGCTCGAACACCGACGCCAGGCCGCCGGGGAAGAACAGCAGCGTGACGAGCAGCAGCGCGCCCGAGGTGAACGACCGCACCGCGAGCGTGTTGGCGCCGGGCACGAGGAAGGGCCAGGCGAAGACGGCGATCGTGCCGAGGATGGGCCCCTGCAGGGTGCCGAGCCCGCCGACGACCGCGACGGCCAGCAACACGAATGACGTCGAGGGCTCGAAGGCGCTGAAGCTGAAGCTGCCGGCGGCCATCGCCCAGATGGCTCCCGCCATCCCGGTGATGAAGCCGGAGACGGCGAGGGCAGTGAGCCGTGCGCGTGTTGGCGACAGGCCGTGCGCCGCCGCCAGCGCCGGGTTGTCACGCGACGCCACGATGGCGCGCCCCACCGCACTGCGCCGCAGCGAGTGCAACGACGCCAGCGAGAGGGCGAGCACGCCGACGGCCACGGGGTACAAGCCCCGCACCGTGGTGATGCGCATACCGAACAGGTGGGGCGGGCCCAGGCTGACGATGGCCGATGCGTCGTGGGTGAAGATGCCCTGGCGGAAGAGCCAGCTGCGGGCGGCGAACGCGAAGGCCAGCGTGACGACGCCGGTGAGCAGGCCGCGGGAACGCAACGCCGCCGCGCCCACCACCGCGCTGGCCGCCGCGCCCGCCAACCCCGACGCAAGGAGCATGACGGGGAGGCCGAGGCCGTCGGCGCGCGTGGCGGTGTACGCGCCGACGCCCAGGAAGGCGAACGAACCCAGCGTCACCTGACCCGCCCACCCGGTGAGCAAGCTGATGGCGAGCGCGGTGAGGGCGAAGGCGACCATGAACAGCAGGAACACGGCGCGTTCCTGCGTGTGCAGACCCGGCAGCAGCGGGGCGAGGGCCACGAGCCCGAGCAACGCCACCCAGCCGAGCCGGCCCGCGTGGCGCAGGACGAAGGGCAGGCGCGCCTGGGCCGGCAGCGGCATCGCCGAGCGCTCGACCACGAGCGTGTCCGCGTCGTCGCGGGATCCCGCGGCGAGGGCGCGCCAGCGCAGCAGCAACCCGGCGGCGAGCGCCAGCGCCAGCACCACGTCGGGCAGGCCGGCGACGTGGGTGTAGAACACCGTCGACTGCTCGAGCACGCCGATGCCGATCCCCGCCAGCACGGCGATGCGGAAGTCCGTCAGTCCCGCCAGTAGCGCGGCGGCGAGACCGCGCAGCAGCAGGCCCGGCCCGCTGTCGCTGAACCCGATGGCGGGCTGCGTGGGCGCGTACAGGATGGCGGCCACCGAGGACACGAGCCCGGCGAGGGTCCAGACCATGAGTGACACGCGGCGCACCGAAATGCCGGCGAGCCGGGCGGCGTCGGGGTTCGACGCGGCGCCGCGGATGACGCGACCCGTGCGCGTCCGCGTGAGGAACAGCGTGAGACCCACCGCGATGAGCGGCGCCACCACGATGGTGAGCACCTGGCTCGACGTCATCACCGCGCTGCCGATCTTCCAGTGCACGTCGAAGGGTTCGGGGTAACCGTCCGTCGCCAGTCGCCGGGCGTCGGGCTTGAGCGGACCGGCCAGCACCAGCATCAGGATCAGCTGCGACACCCCGATGGTCGCCACCAGCAGCGTGAGCCGGGACTTGTCGAACAGCCGCCACATCAACAGACGCTCGACGAGCGCACCGGTGGCGGCGCCGAGCGCCAGCGCCAGCGGAAGCGACACCCAGTACGGCGCGTCGAAGCGGAACACCATGACCGCCAGCGCCGCACTCGCGACCGTGCCCATCTGTCCCTGGGCAAAGTTGACGAACCGGTTGGCGCGGAACACGAGGATCACGCCGATGGCGAGCAACGCCGCCTGCAGGCCGCTGGCGGTGCCGAGCAGCGCGACGACCGGTAGGTCGCTCATGCGCCGCCCGGCGTGTCGCCGCCGAGGAACACGGCGCGTGCGAGATCGCCGCGCTCGAGCAACGCGCGGGGGTCGCCTTCGAAGCGCACCTCGCCCTTCTCGAGGAACACCGCACGCCCGCACAGCTCGGCGGCCAGGTTGAGCGACTGCTCCACGAGCACGCACGTCACGCCCGACGCGTTCACCTGGCGCACCGTCGCCAGCAGGTCGGCCACGACCGCCGGGGCCAGACCGAGCGAAAGCTCGTCGATGCAGAGCAGCCGCGGGTCGACCAGCAGCGCCTTGGCCACGGCCAGTTGCTGCTGCTCCCCGCCCGACAGCGTGCCGGCGAGGTTGCCGAGTCGCGCCGCCAGCGCCGGGAAGCGTTCGAGCTCGCGCGCCATCCGGGCGTCGAGCACGGGGGCGGTGAGAGTGAAGCCGCCGAGCTCGAGGTTCTCGCGCACGGTGAGATCGGCGAACACCGCCCGCCCGCCCATGACGAGCGCCACGCCGCGCCGCAACCGGTCTTCGGCGGGCTCACGCGTGACGTCTTCACCGTCGAGCACAACCCGTCCCGACGACGGGGTCTCCAGCCCCGCCAGCACCCGCAGCACCGTCGACTTGCCCGCGCCGTTGGTGCCGAGAAGCCCGAGGATCTCGCCGGGGGCAACGCTGAACGACACGCCGAACAGCACCGGCGTCTTGCCGTACGCGAAGTGCACGTCGTCGATCTCGAGCCGCGTTGCCGTCGTGGATGCAGTGGCCATTCGTCCCCCCGACCGATGCCAGCCGCACGTTAAATGATGGCTCGTTCATATGCAATCGGTTAGCGTCGCGCGCCGTGGCGACCAAGTCGCGAGCGTCAACCAGCACCCGGGGCCGGCCCGTCAACGCCGACGGCGAAGCCACCCGCGCCCGCCTGCTCGACGCCGCGGCAGCGATCTGCGCCGAGACAGGCTTCGACGGGGCCACGGTGAGCCAGATCGCCCGTCGCGCCGGGCTCACTCCCGCTGCGATCTACAACTACTACGACAGCCGCGAGGATCTGCTCTACGCCGCCGGTCGCCGCGGCCTCGAACAGGTGACCGCCGTCGTGCCCGCGGGCGCCGGCGCCGACGCCGCCCGGCTCATCGCCACCGCCTACCTGCGACCGGAGCTGGCCCAGACGCGCCGCCTCCTCGCCGAACTGCACGTCGCCAGCAACCGCGAGCCCCGGCTGGCCGCGCTGCTCGCCGAGTGGCACCACAGTTGGAGTGCCGCGCTGCGCCGTGTGCTGCCGCCCGGCGACCCCGATCCGGGCGCCACGGTCAAGGCGCTGTTCCTGCTGCTGCTCGGCCTGTGCCACCTCGACGATCTCGAATCCGTGCGCGCCCGCCCAACCGCGCTCGCCCGCACCGTCGAAGCGCTGGTCGAAGTGCTCGTGCCCCAACGCCGCGCCTGAGCCGATCAGCCGCCGCGGCCCCACACGTCGTCGCCCCGCTGCACGCACTCGCCGCCGGCGTCGGCGAACAGCACCTGGCCGGTGACCGCCGCCAGTTCGGGGCGGGTGAAGGTCACGAGGAGGCGGGCGATCGCGGCGGGGTCGGCCACGCCACCGAGTGGCATCGGCACCAGGTCGAGCAGGACGGCGGACATCGCCTCGTCGGCAAGGAGCGGCGCCGTCATGGGTGTGCGCACCACTCCGGGCGCCACCGCGTTCAGCGCGATCCCGGCACCCGCCCACTCCGGCTCGACGGCGCGGGCGCGGATCCAGCGGGCGAGCGCACGCTTGGTCGACGCGTAGCCGGCGAGCGGGTCGACGCCGGCGCGCGCCACGTGCTCCAGCGCGGCGGGCTCGTCGCCCGCGAGGCACAGCGCCACCAGCTTCGGGTCGACGCCCTGCAGCAGCGCGACCGAGGCCGTGGCGACCGCCCGCGGCGCGTCGCTTGCCGCCAGGTAAGGCTGCAGCCCGCCGAGGGTGGCCACCGCTCCGAAGAAGTTCACGGCCACGATCGCGCCGGTGTCGTTGCCCATCACGCCGGCGTTCGCCACCACGGCGTCGACGCGGCCGCCGCTGAGCGTGTCGACCTGCTCGACCATGGCGCGGCGCCCGTCGGCGGTGGACAGGTCGGCGACGACTTCGGCGTCCGCGCGGTCGACGCCGATCACTCGGTCACCGCCCGCCGACAGCAATTCGACCACAGCGGCGCCGATTCCCGACGCCGCACCCGTCACCACTGTTGTGCGTGCCACCCTGCTCCTCCCACCGGGCCCTTGGCAGCGCCCCACGCGCCGACTATATGTATAGCGATTCATTTCCTGTCGTGAGAGTGGCCGTGGGGGACGAGCGTCGATGGCGATGAGCGCAGCACTGATCGACAAGGTGAAGCAGCAGGCGGCCACCGAGGCGGCGCGGCGCGCCCACCCCGAGGGGTTTCCGGCGCTGCCGGGAGTGCCCGCCGCCCGCTACTGCGACGCCGACTTCGCCCGCCTCGAGCACGACACCGTGTTCAGCCATAGCTGGCTCATGGTCGCCCATCTCGACGAGCTTGCGAACCCGGGCGACTACCGCCGCGTCGACCAACTGCCCGAACCGATCGTGCTCGTGCGCGGCACCGGCGACGAGGTGCGCGCCTTCTACAACACCTGCCAGCACCGCGGCGCCGAGCTGGTCACCGAGGCGTCCGGCAACGCGGGGCGCCGGCTCACCTGCCCGTACCACAGCTGGGTGTACGACCTCGACGGCGCGCTCGTCGGCCTGCCCGAAACCCACAACTTCCCCGAAGGCGACCGCGAGTGCCTGGCGCTGCGGTCGGTGCGCTGCGAGACGTGGGGCCCCCTGGTGTTCGTGAACCTCGACAATGCCGCGCCGCCGCTGGCGGAATACCTCGACCCCGTCAACCGCGACCTCAGCGAACTCGGCGCCCTCGCCGACCGGCTGCACCTGGTGAGCCACCCGGCCATCGACGTCGACGTGAACTGGAAGCTGCCGGTCGACGCCAACATCGAGACGTATCACGTCAACACCGTTCACCGCGACAGCGCGGCGCGCCTCCTCGACCAGGCGGCGACCGCGATCCAGCTGCTGCGCAACGGCCACTCGCGCATGCTGATCGCCACCCGCGACGGCCGCTCGATGGGCGACGTCATGCCCTTCGCACCGCTCTTCGACGGCGTGGGCGACCTGCCCGACGCCGGCACGTTCAGCTACCACGTGTTCCCGAACCTGAGCATCGTGTTCTCGGGTCGGGGCTTCGTGTTCTTCATCACCAACTGGCCGATCGCGCCCAACCGTTCGAGCTACCACGTGCACTTCTGCTCGTCGCTGGCACCGGCGACCGAAGACTCCGCCAAGCTCAACGACGCGTTCGCCGAGATCAACCGCGCCGTGCTGCTCGAAGACCTGTCGGTGCTGCCCGGCATGCAGCGCTCCATCGACGCCGGCGGCATCGACGTGGTGCGCCTCGGCTACCAGGAACGGCGCATCTACCACCTGCACGAAACCATCGACCACTACATGGGTGAACGCACGCCCGCGCACCTGCGGGTGCCCGCGGTGCTCGCCGATCACATCGAGAGTTGACCGACCACGCCATGCATCCCTTCGTCGCGCTGATGCGCCGCTACTGCGTCGACTACACCAACACCCACGACCAGTCGGTGTGCGACGACATCATGGAACCGGACTACGTCGTGCACATCAGCGGGTTCGACCTCGTGCGCGACGCGTCGTACAAGCCCGCCGTCGCCGACCTGTACCGCCGCGCCCCGGGGCTCGGGCTCGTGGTGCACGAGTTCGTCCTCAACGGCGACCGCTTGTGCATGCGCTTCAGCGAGCACGCTGCCATGCCCGCGGGCGACGGCGTTGCGCTGGCGTGCTGGCGCGGCATCGGGCTGTACAAGTGGAACGGCACGCGCCTCACCGAGAACTGGGTCGAGCAGGACTACGTGGCCATGCACCGCCAGCTCGCGACCGGAACGCCTGACGCGCTCGAGCCGCCGCACCTCGACCCGTGGGTGGCGACCCAGCCCGTCGCCGCCGATCCCGCCGCCGAGGCGGTGGTGCGCGCCTGGCTCGAGGCCGGCGATCTCGGCAACGCTGCGGTGGTCAGGATCGACGACACGCCGAGCGACGCCGCGTGGTCGGCCGCGGTGACGCCGGCCGCGATCACCGTCGACGACCTCTTCTCCGCCGGGCCCCGCGTCCCGTTCCACGTGACGATCGCCGGCGGGTACGCCGGAGGCATTCCGGAGGTCCCCGACTCCCACGTCGGCGACCCCGTGACCTTGTGCGTGTCGGGGATCGCCGAAGTCGCCGGCGGCCGCGTCGAGGCGGTGCGCGCCGTCACGAGCCGCGCCACTGTGCGGTTCCAGCTCACGGGCGCGGCGCCGATCTGATCCATGAGCCGTCCCGACGTCGATCTGCTCGATCCCGCATTCCACGTGGGAGACCCGCATCCCGCCTACCGGTGGATGCGTCAACACGAGCCCGTGTACCGCGACGAGCACAACGCACTGTGGTGCATCACGCGCATGGAGCACCTGCGCCACGTCGAGCGCAGCACCGACGAGTTCGTGAGCAGCCAGGGGTATCGCTCGATCTGGGTGCACCACGAGACCTCGATGATCTCGAAGGACGACCCGGAGCACGCGCACCAGCGCCGGCTCGTCTCGGACCGCTTCACGCCCCGCGCCGTCGCCCGGCTCGAAGACGACGTGCGCGCCCTCGTGATCGACGCCATCTCGATGTTCGCGTTCGCCGGGATGGTCGAAGTGGTCGACGCGCTGGCGGCGCGTATTCCCTCGATCCTCACGTGCCGCCTGATCGGGTGGGACGACAGCCACTGGCGCGACGTGCGCTCGTGGTCGGAGCGCCTCATGCGCGTCGACACCATGTTGCGCGTGCCCGGCCACGCGTCCGACGCCATGCGCGCCGTGGGCGAGATCGCCCGGCTCGTCGACGCGTCGCTGGCCCAACGCTCCGCCTGTCCGGCCGACGATCTGCTGAGCGCGTGGCTCGCCGGAGCCGAGAAGAGCTGCCCGATGAGCGCGGCCGACGTCAATTCCGAGCTCGGACTCGTGATCCCGGGCGGCGCCGAGACGACGCGCACGACGCTCGCCCGCGCCCTCATCCTCTTCAGCGAGCGCAACGATCTGTGGGAACAGCTCGCAGCCGACCCGGCCGGCATCTCCACGGCGGTCGAAGAGCTGCTGCGTTTCATCACCCCGCTCAACAACATGTTCCGTACCGTCGCGTCGCCCGACGGCAACGGCGTCGAGATCGACGGCGTGCGCATGGCGCACGGCGATCGCGTCGCGCTCGTGTACCCGTCGGCCAACCGTGACGAGTCGGTGTTCGCAGAACCCGACGGCGTCGACTTGGCGCGCGACCCCAACCCGCACATCGCCTTCGGGTTCGGCACGCACTTCTGCCTCGGCGCCCACGTGGCGCGCCTCGTGCTGCGCGTCGCGCTCGAGGAGTTGACGCCGCGGTTCAAGAACCTGCGTGCCGTGGCGCCCCCCGTCTACGAGGCCAACGTCTTCGTGAAGGCCGTCGAACGCTTCGAGATGGGGTTCGACCCGAGGTGATGACGACCCGCCTGCTGGCCCGCGGCGCGGCGGTTGCGGTCGCCGTCGTCGTCGCCGTGGCCCTGCTCTGCGGCGGCGGTCCGGCACAAGCTGGTGTGGGCGACGCCGTCCCGACGCCCGACACCGTGGTGCCGCCCTTGCCGCCGGCGGTCGATCCCGCGACCGCGGCGGTGAGCCCCGTCATGTGGCAAGCGTGCAACGGGGTGGGTCTGGCCGTCGGGCTCGTCGTCGTCGCCGGCACGCTGGCCGGCGTGCCGCCGCAGGTTGGAGTGCCGCTCAACCGGGCGGTCGCCACGGCGAGCGGGCCCGCGCTGACGGCCTTCTTCGAGTTGTGCCAGCAGATCCCGCTGCCCGACGAAGCGCCCGACTGCGCCACCGATCAACAACTGCCCGCACTGCCGACGCTCGGCCGGCCCGTCCTGCCCTTCGCGCTCCTGGCGAACGAACTGCGCGCCCTCGACCACACCCTGTCCGGGGCGGGCGTCCCGCTCAACGGAGCGCTGAGCCGCGCCGCCGACAATCTTCTCCAGTGCGCCGACGGCCACAACCCGGCGCCCGATCCCCAACCGGAGGCGTCGGACTCGGTGCTCCCGAGCCGGGCCGAACGCGGCGACATAGATGCGGGCGGCGTGAGCGGCCTGTTGGGTTCTTTGCCCAGCCTTGACGCGGAGCCCGGCGCCGCCGGCGCGCCGGCACCATCGGCGCTCGACCTGCCGCCCGTTGGCGCCATCACCACGCCTGGACGGGCCCACGGCGCCGCGCTCGCGTTCGCGCTCCTGGCGCTCACCGCGCTTTCCGTCGCGCTGTGGGTCCAAGCCGGTAACGCCCGGCCGGCCGCCGCGGACGACGACGCGACGGGCGCCGCGTGAGCGACGACCTGTCCCCGCAGCGACGCGAGTGGGTGGAGCACGCCATGGGTTCGACCATCGCGGACGCGCGGCGCATCGGCAGCGGCGCGTCGCGGCGCATCTGGTGTGTCGATCTCGCGTCGGGCGACGCCGTGATCGTGCGCGAAGACACCGGCGACGGCCCGGTCGCCGGCACGCCGCTCACGCTGGCGCGCGAAGCAAGCGTCTACGCCGCGCTGGCCGACACCGACCTTCCGGTCCCCGCGCTGCGCGCCGTCGCTCCCGACGGCGCCGCGCTGCTGCTCGACCGCGCCCCGGGCGACGAGCGGCTGAAGGACCTCGACGACGACAGCCGCGGTGCCGTGGCCGCTGACTACGGTCGCTGCCTCGGTCGGCTGCATCTGCTGGCACCCGAAGCGCTGGAACTCGGACCGTTGACCAACCCACCCGCCACCGATCCGACGGCGCAGGATCTCGCGTTGTGGCATGGCATTCACCGCACACGCGGCGCCGCGGCCGCGTCACCGGCGGCAGCAATCGCGCTCGACGCGCTCGCCGCCGCCCTCCCGGCACCGACGGGCCGCGCCGTGCTGTGCCACGGCGACGCCGGGCCCGGCAACTTCCTCCACGACGGCCAGCGGGTGACCGCGCTACTCGACTGGGAGTTCTCCCATGTCGGCGACCCGCACGACGACCTCGCCTGGGTGGCGGTACGCAACCAAGCGTTGCGCCACCCGCTCGACGCGTCGATCGTGTTCTCGGCGTGGCGCGCCGCCACCGGCCAGTCCCTCGACCTCATGCGGCTCGAGTGGTTGCGCGCGCTGGTGCTCACGCGGATGCTCGTGAGTTGCGACGCGACGATCGGCTGGGCCGGGGCCGACGCGCCGGCGGCGCGGGTACAGGCAGTCCTCCAACCCTGGCTGGCCGTCGCCGTGTTCGAAGCGCTGCGCCGCGCCGGCCTTGCCGCCACGGCGACCACACCCTCCGACGAGGAACGCGACGCCCGCCGCGCCTGGGAGCAGTCCCCCGTGGCGCACGTCCTCGACGACCCCCTTCACCTCGACGACCTTGGAGCATTGCTGTGACCTCCACGCTCACCGCCGCCGACGACCGCTTTCACGACGTCGCCGACACCCATCCGCTGTGGACCGAGACCACGTGGTGGGGCCTGCACGTGCCCGAACGGTCGCTCGGCGGCATGATCTACACGCTGTTCCGCCCCAACCTCGGGGTGGCGACGCTCCTCGTCGCGGTGTGGGACGCCGAGGCGTGCGAGCCGTGGCGCGTGCCGTACCACCGCAGCCAGTGGCACATCCCGCTGCCCGACTCTGACCTCGACGACATCGACGTCGGCGGGCTGCGGATCCGCGTGCGCGACCCACTGCGCGCCTACGAACTCACTTACGCCGACGGCGAGGCGCTCACCCTCGACCTGCGCGTCGACGCCGCCATGGACCCGCACGTCGCCATAGCTGAACGACGCGCCGGCCACTTCGACCAGCTGTGCCGCGTCACCGGCCGCCTCGTCGTCGCCGGCGAGCCAGTCGACGTCGACTGCCTCGCCATCCGCGACCGGTCGTGGTACGTGCGCGACGACGCCCGCTCGATGCAAGCGGGCTACGTCTACGGCGCCGTCGACGAGCACCACCAGTTCCTCGCGTTCACCGGTGCGTTCACCGACGACGACACCAGCACCGTTACCGGCGGCTACCTGATACGTGACGGCGAGAAAGCCACGCTCACCGGCGGCACCCGCACGGTGGTGAGCCGTCGCCGCGGCCATCCCGACGCGGTCACGCTGACGGCGACCGACGCCCTCGGCCGCGAGTTCGTCGTGTCCGGCCGGGTGACGGCGTCGCTGGCGAGCCAGTCCACGCCGGGCATGTTCGCCTGGATGAGCATCGCCGACTGGACCATCGACGGCCGCGCCGGCCACGGCGAGGACCACGACGTGTGGTCGCCCGACCGGCTCGCCCACCGCCCCGCCGCGGCCGGAGCGGGTCGATGAGTTCCATCCCGGCATCGGTCGCCGACATCGACGCTGCTTGGCTACGGGCGGTGCTCGCCGGCTCCTTCGCCGGCGAGGTCACCGGCGTGCGCGCCGACAACCTCGGCGCCGGCCTCGGCCTGCTGGGCGAAGTCACGCGGCTGCACCTCGACTGGTCACCCGCCGGTGCCGGCCCGTCGACGCTCATCGCCAAGACGCAATCGCCCGCGCCCGAGAGCGCGTTCGTGGCACAGCTGATGGGCTTCTACCACCGCGAGGTCAGCTTCTATCGCGAGCTGGCCGGCCGCATCGAGGTGCACACGCCGCGCTGTTACCACGCCGACATCAGCGACGACGGCGCGTCCTTCGTGCTGCTGCTCGACGACATCACCGGGGCGCGCGCCATCGACCAGATCACCGGCGCCACCCGCGCCGACGCCGAAACCGTCGTCGACCAGGCCGTCGTCCTCCACGCCCGCTTCTGGGACTCCCCCGAACTGTGGGCCCTCGATTGGCTGCCACCCATCAACACGCCGTTGTTCCTGGCCGCCGCCGATCTCGCGGCGGCCAAGCTGCCGCGCTACCTCGAGTACTGGGACGGCAAAGCTCCCGCCGCGGCCGTGGCGTTCGTGCGCGACATGACACCGCACTATCCGGCGCTCCTCGACTGGTGGGTCGCCCAGGGCCACCCCACCTTCGCCCACATGGACTACCGCGCCGACAACTTCCTCTTCGGTGGCTCCCCCGGCGCGGACGTCGTCACGGTGCTCGACTGGCAGCTCAGCGTGCGCGGGGTCGGTGTGTGGGACATCGCCAACTTCCTCGCCGGCTCGGTGACGGTCGAGAACCGCCGCGCGTGGGAGCACGACCTCGTGCGCCGCTACCACGAAGGCCTCCTGGCGGCCGGCGTGACCGGATACGACTGGGATCGCTGCTGGCGCGACTACCGCTACGCCATCGGCCAGCAGGCGTGGTCGACGTGCCCGATGGGTGACATGGACCCGGGTAACGAACGCGGCCAGCTCCTGCTCGACACGATCACGCCGCGCTACCTCATCGCCGCCGACGACCACGGCGTCAACGAGATGCTCGACCTGTTCTAGCCAAGCCGGCGGCCAAGACGTCGGGAACGAGCCGCTGGGCGATCAGCGGCATGGTGCCGGTGAGCAGCACGCGCACTTGCGCCCGAGTGAGTCGTCCGCGCTCGAGCCATTCACGGGTCGCCTCCTGCGCGAGCCCGCCGTAACAGCGCACGACGGCGCGTAACTCCGGGCTCACGGCCACGGCGTCGACCCCCAATGCGGCGAGCACGCGTTCGCCCACCGCCTCGCTCGCGTCGTCGATGATCTGGCGCAGTTCGGGGTCGTGGCCGCTCTCACCGGCGCGCACGGCGGCAAGCCAACTCTCGCGATTGGCGTCGACGAGGTCGAGCCAGCCATCCACGCTGCGTTCCCACAGGTCGGCATCGGTGTCGCCGTCGGCGCGCAGCGGGAGGGCGGCGACGCGTAACAGGTCGCGGGCCACTTCGAGATACAGCTCGCGCTTGGACCCGAAGTAGTGATTGAGCAGCCCGCGAGCCACACCGGCGGCCTCGGCGATGTCCTGCATCGACACCGAGGAGTAGTCACGCGTCGCGAACAGGCGGCGCGCTTCGTGGAGGATCTGGCGGCGCCGGACGTCGGTGTCGAGTCGGGTGCGAGGGACGCTGCTCATGGGTCAGTGCCCGAAACAGTGCAGCTGCTCGTTGGGTCCGCCCAGCTCGTCGAGGTGGTTCACGTTGTAGATCTGGCCGCCGTTGCAGTTGAGGTAGCGGCCCGCCTTGCCGTCGAAGGCGCTGGTACCGTTCGGGTCCCAGTACGCGATGCTGAACGACGTGACTGGGTCGTAGACCTTGTTGCCGAACTCCCACTGACCGCCGATGGGATCGACACCTGAGGGCGGCAGCGAGAACATGCCCTGCTGGAAGTTCGCGGCGGTCAGGTTCGGCCCCGCGGCCTGAAGGCCTTCGAACACGTGCAGGAGCGTGTAGTAGGGCACGTAGAAGTACGGCGGCCCGCCGTTGGAGCTGCCTTCGGCCGGCTCGCCGCCGGGGTTGGCCAGCTTGAAGACCTTGTACGCCTCCGTTGTCTTCGGGTCCGGGGACTGCGCGCCGCCGCCGAGGGCGTGGGCCCACTCCGTCTGCTGGTACAGCCGGCCGGACGGATCGCCGGCCAACACGGCCACCCACTCGGGGTGATAGCCCTGCCCCTGCGCGCTGCGGGTGAGGAAGATTGGAAAGATCGGATCACAGGCGCACAGGATCGTGGTGACCCCCGACGAGCGCATCTGCGCCCCGATCGTGCCCGCCTGCGTCGGGAACTGCGCGACGTTGACGGTGTACCCCGACGTCTGGGCGACGGTGACGCCGCACTGCGACTTCAGAAGGTCCTGGTACTGCTTGGCCAGCGCCGCATACGTGGGGATCTCGGGAAACACGATGCCGAAGACGCGCTTGGTCTTCTGCGAGACGGCGTCGCCCGAGAAGATCGCCGGCATGTTGGCCATGCGGCGGCAAACGAACGCCGCGGCTTCCAGAACGCCCGTCGAACCCGACGGCCCCTGCACCGACCACTCGTAGGGCGCGTACTGCTCGAACCAGCTCTGCGGTTGGCCGAGGGCGCTGAACGACATCACGTGCTCGTCGGCGAGGTCCTGCTCGTAGGGCTGCGACGCCCCGAGCGAGAACGTGACGTCACCGAACGCGCCCATGTCGTGCGCGGTCACGGCGTCGGCCTGCGCGCCGGCGAGGTTCTGGCCCTGGTCCTCGGAGATGTAGTCGCCCTGACCCTTGTAGGCCTTCAACACGACCTTGCGGCCGTACAGCTCGAACTGCTTGTTGAAGAAGCCGATGTAGGTCTGCATGTCGGCGACCATGGCGTTGTAGTTGACGTTGGCCGCGCCCGCCGCCGCGCCGATCGCCTGGTCCTGGGTCGAGCTCGGGATGCGGAAGGTGAGGGTGACCGTCGACGCCGTCACGCCTTGTCCCGTCGCGCCGCCGTTGTTGCCCGAGAACGCCGCTTCGCACAGCGGCGCGTGCGACGACCACGTGAACTGGCGCACGCCCTCGCCGCAGGTCACGCCCGAACGCGCTACACCACTGGTCGAGCCGCTCGACCCGATGAAGTCCGCGGCGGGACCGGTCACGGTTCCGGAGTCACCCCCCGAGGTGTCGCCCGACGCGGCGGGGGTGGTGTCACCGGTGACGTCGCCGGTGCCCGTGGAGTCGCCCGACGACGATCGGCGGTTTCCCGTGCCGAGCGCCGTGTTGTCGCCCGTTCCGAGCTGGCTGTTCACCGGCTCGGTCGTCGGCACGAGGATCACCACGATCAGGAGCAGTGCGAGGCCGATCAGGAACGGGGCGTAGCGCCGTCCGAGCTTGGCGAAGTAGCGCCGCAGCATCGCTTCGAACTCGGCTTGGGCGGCGGGGGTGGGGTCGGGCGTGTCTGCCATCGGATTCCTCAGTTGGTGGGCGTCAGCGCGCGGGAGCGTCGCGTCCGGGTTTTGGGTCGAGCGGTGTTCGAGCGGGCGATCGCGGCCTGGTCCTCGCCGAGGTAGGCGGCGACGACGTCGGGATTGGCGAGCACTTCCGCCGGCGTTCCTTGGGCGATGACCTCGCCGAGGTGCAGGCAGATCATGCGATCGGCGAGCGATGCCACCAGCGGCACGTCGTGTTCGATGATCACGAACGTGGCACCGGTTTCGTCGCGCAGGTCGGCGAGCACGTGGCCGAGCGCTTCGCTCTCGCGCTGGGCGATGCCCGAAGTGGGTTCGTCGAGCAACAACACCGACGGGTCGTGCGCCAGCACGCAGGCGAGTTCGACGATGCGACGGGTGCCGGTGGACAGTTCGGAGACGAAGGCATCGGCGTAACGCTCGAGGTTCAGCCGTTCGATGAGCGCCGCGACACCGTGCGCCACGTCGGCTTCGGAGTCGACCACGGCGCCGGTGCGGAACATGCTCAGCAGCGGGTCGCGCGTCTCGACGTGGCGTTCGTAGGCCACCGCGATCGTCTCGCGCACCGGCAGCGACGGGAACAGGCGCGCGTCCTGGAACACGCGGCCGAGGCCGAGGTCGGCGCGCACGTGCGCCGGCAGGTCGGTCACGTCGACGCCGCCGAGTTCGACCCGTCCGGTGGTCGGCGGGGTGAAGCCCGAGCACACGTCGAACAGCGTGGTCTTGCCCGCGCCGTTCGCACCGATGATGCCGAGGATCTCGCCGGGATAGGCGGCGAGCGAAACGTCGGACAGGGCGCGCACGCCGCCGAAGGTGCGGCTCACCTCGGTGACTTCGAAACGGGGCGCAACGCCGGTGGTGCGCGGCGCCGCTCGCTTGGCGCGGGCCGGACTCTTGCGGTTGCCGAGGAACACGGAGCGCAGCAGGTCGTCGCGGTTGGCCAACTCGGCGGTCTTGCCGCTGAAACGCACCTGGCCGCGTTCCATGAACACGGACCGGTCGGCGACCGACGTCGCCACGTTGAGCGATTGCTCCACGACGACGACGGTGACCCCGCTGGCCGCGAGGTCGCGCACGACGCCGAGCAACTCACCCACCACCGACGGCGACAGGCCGAGGGACAGCTCGTCGATCATCAACACCTTCGGCTGGCAGTACAGCGTCTGCGCGATCGTGAGCATCTGCTGCTCACCACCCGACAGCGATCCGGCGAGCGTGTCGAGCCGCTCGCGCAGCCGCGGGAAGATCGTGAGGGCCCGCTCGGTGGCGGCCGCCAGGCCGGCGTGATCGCGGCGCAACAACCAGCCGCCGAGGCGCAGGTTCTCGGCGACGGTCAGCGACGGGAAAATGCTGCGCCCGCTCGGCACCATCGCCAAGCCGGCCTTGACGCGTTCCACGGGCTTCAGCGTCGTGATGTCCTCGCCGCGGTAGAGCACGCGACCCTTCCGGGCCGGGAGCAACCCCGACGCGACGCGCAGCGACGTCGACTTGCCCGCGCCGTTCGTGCCGAGCAGGCCGACGATTTCGCCGTCGTTCACTTCGAGGTTGACGCCGAACAGGACGGGCACCGACCCGTAGGACGCTTCGACGTCGACGAGCTGCAGCACCGCGTCGCCCGCAGTCGCAGTAACGACCGGAACCGGCGCCGTCGGTTCGTCCGCCGCGTCGTCGGTGGCGAAGGCGGCGGTCTCGGCGAGACTCGGCACCGACAGGTCGTGGCGCGCCGCGACCCGTCGCAAGAGGTAGTCGCGGCCGCGATAGAGCAGATCGGCGAGACCGCCCGGCAGCACGAGAACCACGAACAGAATGCCGGCACCGGTCGCCAGGAGTTGCAGGGCGCCGTGCAGGAAGAACTGGGCGCCGTACACGTAGAACGCACCGAGCACGCCACCGGTGAGGCTGCCGAGCCCGCCGACCACGACCATGGCGAAGACCTGGAACGACAGTTCGGGGTTGAATCCGGAAAAGCCGATGCCCTTGAGGGCGATGGCGTACAGGCCGCCGCCGACGCCGGCGAGCGCGCCGGCGAACGCGAAGGCCACGAGGCGCACCCGCACCGGGCTGACGGCGAACGCCGCCGCGCCGCGCTCGTTGTCGCGCACCGCCAGCGCCACGCGCCCGGCGCGGCTGCGCCGGTAGTTGTGCGCCAGGTAGAGACACAGCGCCAATATGCCGGCGCAGAACCAGCAGAATACGAGCGCCGAGTTGAGGTCGAAGCGACGCAGCAGCACCGGGCGCACGATGCGCGCCGGCGCGAGGCGCGGGAAGTACGTCGAGTTCAACAGGAACGTCGACACCGGCACCGCGAAGGTCATCGTGGCCGCCGCCAGGTACAACCCCGGCAGGCGGATTGCCGGGATGCCGACGATGGCGGCGGCGACGGCGCCGGCGAGCGCGGCGGCGATCAGGCACACCAGCAAGTCGACGTGGGCATACACGTACAAGCTCGCCGTGGCCGCGGCGCCCACGCCGGCGAAGGCGAACTGCCCGAGGCTGATCTGGCCCGACCACCCGGTGAGCACGACCAAGGAGACGGCGAGGATCCCGAAGATGGCGACGTAGGCGAGCAGCGTGCGGCGCGAGTCGTTGACCACGAGCGGCACGATCACCACCGCGGCGAGCAGCAGCGCACCCATAAGCCGCGTCGCGATCTTCACCTCCGGGAGTCGGCGTAACGCGTCGGGAATGCGGCGGACTTCTTTGAGGGCGACGTAGCCGCCGAGGCCGCTGTCAGAGGTCCGCGACAGTTGGCGGCGCTGGCGCAGCATGCCGACGAGCACGATGGCGAACAGCGCCACGTCGACCGTCGTCGCCCGCGGGTAGGACCAGTACACGGCCTGCTCGAACACGCCGATCGCCAGCGACGCGAAGAACGCCACGGTCAGCTTCTCCATGCGGGCGAGGATCGCGGCGGTCAACGGCGCCAGCAGGGCGATGGGGCCCGCGATCACGCCGAGCTGCGGGCCGAGCACCGGGGCGCTGAGCATGGCGCCGATGCCCGACAGGGCGGCCGCCACCATCCAGGTGACCGTCGACAGCCGCCGCACCGGGATACCGAGGAGTTCGGCGCGATCGCCTGAGTCGGCGGCGCCACGGATGGCCACGCCGATCAGCGAGCGGCCGAAGAACAGCGCCAGCAAGCCGAGGGCGACGACCACGGCGACGGCGGCGACGAGATCGTTGCCGTCGAAGAGGAACGGGTTGATGCGGTGCGTGAACGTGAAGGGCGTGGTGAAGGTGGTGAAGGGCTGCAGGTTGTGACTGAACGCGTTGGGTAGCGCCAGCTCCGCCGCGCCGAGCACCTGCGCCAGGCCGATCGTGGCGACGGTCACGATCAGGCGCGGCGTGTTGAACAACCGCCGGATGACGAGGATGTCGACGAGGGCGCCCGTCGCCACCGCGACCGCCAAACCCACCGGCAACGCCAACCAGTACGAGTGATGCTGCGCCACGACGACGATCACCGCCGCGGAGGCCGCCAGCCCACCGATTTCGGCCTGCGCGAAGTTGATGATGCGCGCCGAGCGGTACACGATCACGAGACCCATCGCCGTCAACGACGACAACGCGCCGAGCACGAGCCCGTACAGCAGCACGCCGAACGGCAGCCCCTTGGGCAGCAGCGCCGCCGCGGCCAGCAGCGCGACGAGCGTCGCGGCCACGCCGATGACTGCCTTTTGCGCCGAGCCCAATGGCCGAGCAACGTGCATGCCGGAAAGTTCCCCCCTGAACTGCGGGCCCTTATGCGGCCCGCTCGGTGCACGCTAATAGCCCTATTGGCGTCACGCCAATAGGCGTTACCCGCGTCATCCGGCCTCGTCCGCCGTCATATTCCCGAAATATTCGTGCCGTAACGTCCGGCCGGATGAATCTCGGGGACGTTCTCTTTCACATCTTGGTCGTGTTGGTGGCGGCCAAGGTGGCCGCGGAGTTGGCCGAGCGCATCGGCGTGCCCGCGGTCGTGGCCGAAATCCTCGCCGGTGTTCTGATCGGACCGTCGGCGCTGAATCTCGTCGGTCACGACGAGATTCTCACGGTGCTGGGCGAGCTGGGCGTGCTGTTGCTGCTGCTCGACGTCGGGCTCGAAATGGATTTGGGCGAACTCGCGGCCGTCGGGCGCGCCTCGATCGCGGTCGCGTTCGTGGGCGTGGCGATCCCCTTTGCCGCCGGCGCGGGCGTCGCCGCGGCTCTCGGGCACGGCGGTAACACCGCCGTCTTCGTCGGTGCCGCCCTCACCGCAACCAGCGTCGGGATCACCGCCCGCGTCTTCGGCGACTTGCGGGCGCTGGCGACCGTCGAGGCACGAACGGTGCTCGGCGCCGCCGTCGCCGACGACGTGCTGGGCCTGGTCATTCTCACGGTTGTCGTGCGGCTCGTCGGGGAGGGTTCGGTCTCACTCGCATCGGTCGCGGGCGTGATCGCCATCGCCGTCGGCTTTCTCGTCGCCGCCGCGTACGTCGGCATCCGCGTCGCTCCCCCGGGCGTCCGCCTGCTGCAACGCTTCGCCCGCAGCCCCGGGACGCTCGTGGCAATCGTGTTCGCCTTCACGCTGACCTTCGCCAAATTGGCCCAGGGCGCAGGCTTGGCGCCCATCGTCGGGGCCTTCGTCGCCGGAGTGGCGCTGTCGCGCAGCAACAACGTCGAACGCATTCGACGCGAGCTCACGCCGGTTGGCCACCTGTTCATCCCGGTGTTCTTTCTGCAGATCGGCATCGACGCGGACCTCAAGGCGATGGCGAAACCTTCGGTCATCGGGCTGGCGCTCGCGCTGCTGGCCGTCGCCGCGATCGGCAAACTCCTCGCCGCCGTCGGCGCGTTCGGGTCGCCGGGGGACAAACTCCTCATCGGTATCGGCATGCTGCCCCGCGGCGAAGTCGGCCTGATCTTCGCCGGAATCGGCCTGCGCAACGGCATCCTCAGCGACGACCTCTACGCCGCGCTCCTCATCGTAGTGCTGGCGACCACGCTGATCACGCCGTCGATGCTCAAGGCACGGCTGCGCCGAGTGCAACAACACAGCAGCCCGCGCGAAGTTGTACTGCCCGAGGGCGGGCGGTGGATGACCGTCGACGACGGGGTCATCAACGTGCATGGCTCGCCGCCACCGGACGTCGCCTTGCAGTTGGCGTTGCGCGGCGCCCGGCTCGGCGCCGAGGCTCGTCCCAGCGCCTCGCTGATCGACATGGCAAGCGCGTTGGCGCACGAGGAGGGCGTCCAGTGGGACGTGGCGGCTGCCGACGAACTGCTCGACCTCCTGCGCACCGGCACGCCGCGCTCGTGGCGCTTCCTCGAGGTCACCGGCGTGCTCGCCACGATGCTGCCTGAACTGGCCGACGCGCTGCGCCGCCGACGCGCCAACCCCGCGGAACTGGATCCTGCGGGCGTACTGCGCTGGACACTGATCGATTCGCTGCGCGGTGTCGTCGAAGACGACCCGGTGGCGACCGAGGCGTACGCGCGTTTGGAAAAGCCAGAGTGGCTGATGTTGGCGTTGCTGATTCTCGACGCCGCCGGACCCGACGCCGCGCCCGTGGACGTCGGTGAAGCGCTGGTTCGCCGTCTCAACCTCGGGCGCTCGGCCGAGGAGGAAATCTGCCTGCTGGTCGGCGAGCGGGACCTGTTGCGCGCCGCGGCGCGCCGCGCCGACGCTCTGGAAGAGGCCCGTGTCCTCGCGCTCGCGACCCATATCGCGCGTTCCGAACGCGCCACTGCCCTCCTGTTGCTCACGCTGGCCGAAGGCGGAATCGAGGGAGTTGTCCGAGGTCGCCTGCTCGACTTGCACGACCGCATCCAGGCGGTGCTGTCGCACCCCGAGCTGTCGGGCAGCGAGGCCCGGACGGCTCTTGACCAGCGCCGCAATGCCGCGGTGGCGCTGGCGGCACGCGAACCCGACGTCGCCCAGCGCATCGCGACCGGACCACGAACATGGCTGTTGTCACATCCCCCCGACGTGTTGTTGCGCCACGCACGCCTCGTCGAGCCCGTCCCGTTGCGCCGCACGGTTCGGGTGCGCTCGACATACGACTCTCCCGAGTCGCTCGTCATCGATGTGGCCGGGCGTGACGCGCCCGGTTTTCTCGCCGCGGTGACCGGCGTCCTCGCCAGCCACGGCATCGACGTCGCGCACGCGTCGGCCGCTTCCTGGTCCGATGGCGGGGTCATCGAAACCTTCACGGTGCGCACCGGAGTCAGCCCCGACACGAAGACCCTCGAACGGGCGATCAGCGCCGCCCTCGGTTCGCCGCCGCGGCCAACACCCGTCGAGGGCGTACGCGTCAGCTTCGACGATGCGGCCTCGCCGTGGACGACGATCTGCGATATCGAGGCCCCCGATCGCGCCGGCCTGCTGCATCAACTCGCGGCCGCGTTCACGAGCTGCGGCATCGACGTTCGCTCGGCGGTGATCAGCGGCGACGGGACGCTTGCCACGGACCGTTTCGAGTTGACCGACGGTCGCGGACGCAAGCTGTCAGAAACCGTCAAGCAGAACCTGACGCAGACGCTTGGCGGGGCGCACCCGTCGAAGCGCTTCGCCCGCCGGCACTAGCGAGGCGACCGGTCGCGCACCGTTTCGCTACGCGATTGAAACAATTCGGAGACGAAAGAGAAACGTCAGCTTCGTAGGTTGCCAACGGGGCAATGAGGCCTCGTAGCGAACCTTGACCTGACCTCTTTCGAAAGGA
This sequence comes from Acidimicrobiales bacterium, assembly GCA_035546775.1. Classification (NCBI taxonomy): domain Bacteria; kingdom Bacillati; phylum Actinomycetota; class Acidimicrobiia; order Acidimicrobiales; species Acidimicrobiales bacterium. Next base: position 7,972 of record DASZWD010000003.1, on the reverse strand, counting down.
AACACATGCGACGACTCCGAAGCAAGGGAGCCTTGGGCGCCTTGCTCACCGCCGCACTCGTACTCGCCTCCAGCGCATCGGCCTGGGCCAGCTCCGTCGACAAGACGCCGCTCAAGGCCGGTCCGGACCACACGGCGCTGGGCCTCAACCTGCTCTGGGTGATCATCGGCGCCGTACTCGTCATCTTCATGCAGGCCGGCTTTGCGCTGGTCGAAACCGGTTTCTGCCGCGCCAAGCACGCGGCGCACGTGGTGTCGACCAACTTCGCCATCTTCGGCCTCGGCTTCGTCGCCTTCTTCCTCGTGGGCTACGCGTTCATGTTCGGTGGCTTCAGCTTTGGTGTGTTCGGCATGAACACCGCTGTGGGCCACGCGCTCATCGGCTCCGGCTCTCACGTGTTCCTGTGGTGGGGCGGCGCGGCGCTGAGCGGCAAGGCCTATGACGTGTCGGTCGCAGCCATGTTCCTCTACATGGTGGCGTTCATGGACACCACCGCCACCATCCCGACCGGCGCCATGGCCGAGCGCTGGAAGTGGAACGCCTTCGTCGGCTGGGGTCTGTTCTGCGGCGCGATCTACTACCCGCTGTTCGGCGCGTGGACCTGGGGTGGCGGTTGGCTGAGCCAGCTCGGCAACTCCCGCGGTTGGGGCTTCGGCTACGTCGACTTCGCCGGCTCTGGCGTCGTGCACGCCATGGGCGGCATTGCGGGTCTTGCGGGTGCCATCGTGCTCGGCCCTCGCATCGGTAAGTACGTCAACGGCAAGTCGAAGACGCTCGCCGGTCACCACATCCCGATGGCCATGCTCGGCTGCTTCATCCTCCTGTTCGGTTGGTTCGGCTTCAACGCCGCGTCGACCTTCGCCGCTACCGACTTCCGCTTCACGGTCGTCGCCGCCAACACGGCCATCGCTGCCGCCTTCGGCGCAACCATCGCGATGTTCTGGGCGATGATGCGTGGCGGCAAGCCCGACCCGGGGATGATGGTCAACGGCATGCTTGCCGGGCTGGTCGCGATCACCGCGCCATGCGCGTTCGTGCAACCGTGGGCGGCGGCCGTCATCGGTGGCCTCGCGGCAGTTATCTGCTACGAGTCGGTGGTCTTCATCGACACGAAGCTCAAGATCGACGACCCGGTCGGCGCCATTTCCGTGCACGGCGTCTGCGGCATCTTCGGTGTCCTGTGCGTCGGCATCTTCTCCGACGGCACCTACGGGGCCGGCTGGAACCTCACGAAGACGACCTACACGAAGGGTGTCACCGGCATCCTGTACGGCGGCAACGGCGGTGGCCAGCTGCTGGCGCAGATCGCCGGCGCGCTCACGATCATCGTGGTGATGGGATTGGTGGCGTTCGTCTTCTTCAAGCTCCAGGACATGATCATGCCCGGCGGCATCCGCTCGAAGGAGGCCGACGAGATCGCCGGTCTCGACGAACCGGAGATGGGCGCGCTCGCCTATCCCGAGTTCGCCAAGGAGCCCGAACTGGTAGCGGCGGGCGTGGCCGCACCGCTGTCGGAGCCGCACACACCGACTCCGATCTAGGCAAGCGCACACTCGACGCATGGAGCCCGGGCCGTTGGCCCGGGCTCCATGCTTTTGTCGATCACATTCCGATGTGTGTCTCAACCAGAAAGGGACCTGAAAGAGGTCAGCGCCGGCTGGACGCCTCCAAAAGGGCCACGACCATTTCGACCCACGTTGCGATGACCTCGTCGCGTTCCGCGTCGACCGGTGTCTGACCAAGCAGAAGCTCGGCCGACGCGAACGCGACGAGCGACCCGAGCGCCAATGCGGCGCCGACCTCGGTGCCCCCCGAACGGGCCAGCAACGCAGCGAACTCGTTGAACGTCCCACGCACAACCTGCTCCACCGCGCCCGTCAACAAGTGCGGACGCTGCCGGCCCTCCGACACCAGCACGCGCAGCAACTCTTGCTCTTCTTCCAATTCGAGGAAGACGTAGCGAGCCACAAGCGTCAACTCGGCGCGCAAGTCCCCAAGTGGCGGCATGGCGCCGCGGATCTGGCGCACCGCTTCCAGGCGGGCAAGTTGCCGATCAATGCCGGCGCGCAGGACCGCCTCCTTGTTGGGGAAGTGGTGGAACAGCCCACCCGCGCCCGGAGTCAGGCCGGCCGAACGTTCGATCTCCGCCACCGACGTGGCGTCGTAGCCGCGCTCACCGAACAGGCGCATCGCCTCGTCGAGGAGCCGCTCTTTGGTCGAGGTTGACGCCGCCGCCATCGCCTAAGTAAACACTGAGGGACACTCAGTGACAAGTGAGGTGGATTTTGCGATGACGATCCCGCAGGGAAGATTGCGCCGCACCGCTCCCCTGGCCGCGGCGTCGGCACGCGCCGCCGGCGGTGGGCTCGTGAGTGTCCTCAAGCGACGCCTGAAGGGTCAGCGCGGCGCGGGCCTCGACTTCCACGTCCGCAACGCGCAGCGCTATGCGGAGTTGCTGTCGCATTCCAAAGGCGTGCTTATGAAGGTCGGACAAATCGTGTCGTTCGTAGACACAGCGCCGGCGCTCGACCGCCAGTACGGCGACGTGTACCGCACCGCACTTTCATCGCTTCAGGCGGACGCCGACCCGATGGACCCGGTACTCGTGGGCGCCGTCGTCGAAAGCGAGCTCGGGCGCCCGCCGGAAGAACTCTTCGCTTCGTTCTCGCCGACGCCGCTCGCCGCCGCGTCGATCGGACAGGTTCACGCGGCGCGGCTCTATGACGGCACCGAAGTGGCAGTGAAGGTTCAGTATCCCGGCGTCGCTGATGCGATCGGCGCCGACCTCGCGAACGCCGAGTTGCTCCTGACTTTCGTGAAGCTGGCCAAGGGCTTTGCGCCGCAACTGCGCAACGTCGACGTGCGCCCGATCGCCGAGGAGCTAACCGAACGCATCAGCGAAGAACTCGACTACCGCCGCGAGCTCGCCAACCAAGCGGAGTTCGCCGACCACTACCGCGGCCACCCCTTCGCGCGCGTGCCCACAGTTTTCCCCGAACTGTCGAGTGACCGCGTGCTCACGATGGAACTCGCGCGCGGCCGGCGCTGGACCGAAATCGCCGACGCCGACCAAGACCTGCGGAACAAGTGGGGCGAGGCTATCGATCGCTTCTTCTTCGGTGCCATCGCCCGCTTCGGCATCTTCAACGCCGATCCGCATCCCGGCAACTACCTGTTCCACGACGACGGCACGGTCACGTTTCTCGATTTCGGATGCGTGAAGCGTCTCGACGACCGGGCCCGCCGCGGCTTCTGGGAGATGCCGCTGGCCGCGCTCGCCAACGACGGCGAGTGGCTCGAGCGTGTCCTCGTCGAGCAAGGATTTTTTCCGGCGGCCAAGCCCCCGCCGCGAGACAAGATGCTCGCCTGGATCCGCGGCAACTTCGGTTCGCTCGATCGACCCCAGCCCTTCACTTTCACGCCGGAGTTCGCCGCCGAGACGCTGGCGCACCTCGTCTCGCTCGACAAAGACGTCATGCGTTACGTAAACGTGGCGCGCGACTTCATCTTCGCCAACCGCATCTACGTGGGGCTGTACTCGATTCTGGGCGCGCTGCGGGCGACGGCGGACTGGCGAGCCATCTTCGACGAGGACGTGACCGGCGTGCCTACGACCCAACTCGGTCGCATCGAAGCAGACTTCTTCGCGCGCACGTCGCCAGCCTTATGAGCCGCGCGCGGCGCGTCACACGCAGCGGTTGCGAATGGTGCCGATGCCGTCGATCCAGGTCTCGAGCACGTTGCCCGCACGCAGGGCGCGCGGGGGTTTGCGCGCCATGCCGACGCCGGCGGGTGTACCCGTGAAGATGACGTCGCCCGGCAGCAACGGCAACACCGCGGACAGCTCCGCGATGAGCTGCGGCACCGAGAAGATCAAGTCGTTGGTGCGCGCGTCCTGCACGACTTCACCGTCGACCGAGCAGCCGAGGGCCAGGTCGTCGGGGTCGGGGACTTCGTCGGGCGTGACGATCCACGGGCCCATCGGGCCGTAGCCGCGACGCGACTTGCCGAGCGAGAACTGCATGCCGGCGGCGAACTGGAGCGTGCGGTCGCTGATGTCCTGGCCGACGGTCAACCCGGCGACGTAGCTCCAGGCGTCGGTCACGCCGACGTGGTTGGCTGCGCGGCCGATCACGGCGACCAGCTCGACTTCCCAGTCGACGGCGTCGCCCACGATCGTCACGTCGTCGAACGGGCCACCGAGCGACGCCGGAAACTTGGTGAACGTCGCCGGCACGTTCGGCACCTGCATGCCGGACTCTTCGGCGTGGCCGCGGTAGTTGAGCCCGATGGCGAACACCTGCGCGGGGTGGGGCACCGGACAGCACAGCTTCGACTCGTCGAGCGGCTTGGCGGCGGCGGCGACGCCACTCCCCCACGCCACGAACGCGTCCCAGTCGGTGTAGGCCGACATCGGGTCGGGCCCGAAGCGACCGTCACTGGCGGTGGCGACGTCGACGACGCCGTCGGCGACGACGAGCGCCAGGCGACCGTCGTAGTTGGCGAACTTCACGTGAGTTGTCCTCGCAATTCGGTCAGCAGCGCGGTGGCGCCGGCGGCGTCGGAGGCGACGCCGAAGAGGTGGAAGTCGGGGCGTTGCAGCGCGAACCGCGCGTCGTGGGCGTCGAACCAGTCCACGAGGTTCGGCGCGGCCGCCGACACGTCGACCACCGCGCCGCCGATGGTGGCGAACCACGCGACGGAATCGGCGTCGAGCGCGGCTGCATCGTCGAGGGTGACCAGCCGCCAGCCGGCGCCGTACACGTCGTCGAACCACGCGCCAGCGAGTTGGCCCTGCGGGAACAGCTCGCCGGCGAGCGGGGCGGACGCGCTGATCACCCCGGATGCGATCCCGGGCAGCGGCGGCGCCTCGCTCACGCTGCCGTCGAAACCGGCGCTCATCGCCTCGTCGCGCGCCGCGGCGGCGTGGGGGTCGGCGACGCAGATCACCTCGCCGAGCGACACCGAGAAGTCGATCGCCGCCTGGGCGTTGGGCCGCCGCTCCTCGTCGTAGGTGGCGAGCACCCGCGGCGCGGCGCGGCCGTCGAGCACGAGGTCGAGCTTCCACGCCAGGTTGACCGCGTCGCGCACGCCCGAACACATGCCCTGGCCGGCGAAGGGCGGCATGAGGTGCGCGGCGTCGCCCGCGAGGAAGACGCGGTCGACCTGCCACCGCTGCGCCGTGCGCGCCTGGAACGTGTACAGCGCGTGACGCTCGAGCGTGGCGTTGCCGGGGTGCACGTCCCAGGGCGCCAGCAACTCCCAGGCGCGGCCCTCGCGGCCGAGGTCGTCGAGCGACTCGTAGGGCAGGCGCATGAACTCCCAGCGCCGCCGGCCCGGACCGCCCGACACGGCGGTGGTCGGTCGCACCGGGTCGCAGATCTGGACGTTGATCGGGTCGAACACGCGCGCTTCGTGCAGCTGCACGTCGACGATCAGCCAGTCGTACTGGAAGCCGCGGTCGTGGACGTCGACGCCGAGCAGGGACCGGATCGTCGAGTTGGCGCCGTCGCAGCCGACGACGTAGCGCGCCGTGATCGTGCCGCCGTCGGCGGTCGTCAGGACGACGTGGTCGGCGTGCTGGGCGACTCCCGTCACCTTGACGCCGCGACGGATCGTCAGCGACGGCAATGCGTCGGCCCGGGTTTGCAGCAACGCCTCCATCTCGGGCTGGCAGAACATCGACGAGAACGGCCACCCCGACGCGGCGGTGCCGATGCGCCCGAAGCGCAGCAGCGTCTTGCCGTCGCCGTTGCGCCACTCGTAGACCTCGGCGGGTTCGGAGATGGCGCGCACGGCGTCGCCGACGCCGCAGCTCTGGAGGACCCGGCCGATCTCGTGGTCGAAGTGGACGGCGCGGGGCAGCGTGTAGGGACTCGGCCACTGCTCGGCGATGACGACCGAACGCCCCCGCTGCGCGAGCTGGATGCCGAGCACCAGGCCGACAGGCCCGGCGCCGACGATGGCGACGTCCGCGTCCACTACGCCTGCCGCAGCGGCTGATGACCCCACGCGCTGATGGCGCTGTACTTGTGGTTGTCGTCCCAGTCGTCGCCCACGACGCGGGCGCCGTGACCGACTTCGATCTGGAAGCCCGCCGGCGTCTGCAAGTAGAAGCTGAACATGCCGTCGTTGGGGTGACGGCCGAGCCCGTTGGGGATGCCGAGGTCGGTCGCCCACAAGCGGTCGAACGCCTTGCCGACGTCGTCGCGCTCCTTGAGCTCGAACATCATGTGGTGCAGCTTCTGGGGCAGGTCGAAGGGCGCCTTCGCCAGCGCGATCGTGTGGTGACGCGGGTTGCAGTGGAAGAAGCGCACCTCGAGTTCGATGCCCGGCGCCAGTTCCATCTCGAGCCAGTCCGACTGCTCGAAGCCGAGCCCGTCGACCAGAAACGCCACCGACTCGTCGAAGGCGGCGGTGGCGAACACCGCGTGGCCGAAGCCGACGCCGTCGGTCAGGAAGCCGCCGGGCGCGAAGTCGGAGTGGAACGGCGTCGGCGCGTCGGCGAGGCCGAGCACGATCTCGACGTCGACACCCCACGGCGCACGGGTGCGCGCCAGCCGCTTGACGCGGCGCGCCGCGGCGAGCGACGCGTCGGGTGTCGCGCCGGTGCGGGCGACGACGGCGTCGAACGCCGCGGCGTCGACCGCTTCGATGCCAACCGCCACCGCGTCGTTGGCCGCACCGGCCTGCACGATCACGCGCTGCGCCTTGTCGTCGTTGCGCCACGTGTTCGGCGCGTCACCCGGCATCAGGCCGACGACGTCGCGCAGCACGGGAGTGAGGATGTCGGGGTCGGGCACCTCGATGACGAGGTAGCCGAGTTCGATTGCACTGTTCACGGAAGGATATTGATCGGTCGATCAGGATCTTGTCAAGAGCCTGATCAGTCGATTAAGCTCGACGGATGCCCGACGAGGCAACTTCGCCCGCTCGCGACCGCATCCTTGCCGCCGCTGTCGACCTGTTCTCCGAGCGGTCCTTCGAAGGCGCCAGCACGCGCGACATCGCAGCGCGCGCCGGCGTCACCCAGCCGTTGCTGAACTACCACTTCCGCTCGAAGGAGGAGTTGTGGCAGGAAGCGGTCGACGCGTTGTTCGCCCGGCTGCGCGCCACGCTGCGCGACCGCGCCGCCGGACTGCGCGGCGTCGACGACGTCACGGCGGCGAAGCTGACCGTGCACGAATTCATCACGTTCTCGGCGCGCAACCCGCAGCTGCACCGCATCATCATGCAGGAGTCCAAAGCCGACGGGCCGCGCATGGACTACCTCGTCGATCACCACGTGCGCCCGATCTATGAGTCGACGGTGGCGCTGTTCGAGCGGCTCGTGGCCGAAGGTGCCGTGCCCGACATCGCCGCCGCGCACCTGTATTACATCCTCACCGGCGCCGGCCCGACGATGTTCGTACTGGCGCCTGAGGCGCGCCGGCTGACCAAGCTCGACGTGTCGTCGGACGAAGTGATCGAAGCGCACGCCGACGCGGTGTGCCGTCTCCTGTTCGGCAGCGTGTGAGTGTGACCGCCGCCTGACGCGAACTGGCCCCGCTCGACACCGCAGAGCGGGGCGTGAGCAGGGCCAGTTCGGGACCGATGTCGATGGCTTACGAGGCTTGGCGCTGCGCCTTGAGCGGACGGTTCGGTCGCGTGCTCGTGCGCACGGGCACCACCGGGGCCGGCACGGGAACGACAGCGTTGGCGTCCGAGTACTGGTAGTTGGTGATCAGGCTCACGAGGACGACGGCAACGCCGGCGCCGAGATACAGCGCCGTCAGACCGGTGTCGGTCGAGTGGAACTTCAACACGAACGGGGAGCCGAGCAGCAGCGTGGCGGCGAGATAGTCGCCCGCCGAGTGCAGCGTGAAGGGCAGCACTTTGAACACGCCGAGCGGGTACTTCGTGCACACGCTGACGGCGAGCACGGTGGCACCGACGACGACGCCCGTGGCGACGGCGGCGGTGCTGCCGCCGA